>CADBVG010000025.1 GCA_902798105.1 uncultured Eubacteriales bacterium | reverse complement strand
TCTGACTGTTTCGTCTCGCTCCCTCGCTCCTGCCTTCCGGCTCTCTTCGCAAGTTCACTCGACTTGTACTCGTTTCCTCTGTATCGTTTTCAAGGTTCGCTCGCTGCCCGCTCCTTCTCGGTTTTTCAACCCTCTCTCGCTGACAGCTTGGTTATTATAGCAAATAGTGTCACGATTTGTCAATACTTTTTTGGCGAAAACCAAAGAGATAACGTAAAGCTGTTTTCTCCGTCAAAAGGCCGAAAAAAAGCGAATTTTAGACAGCGTTCAAACGCTCTTCTTCACTAAAACCCGAACATTTAATGGTTATATTTATTGCATCGTTTGTTCCTCGATTAACACAGTTGTAATAATTATAAAATGAGCGTAATTTTGCTTTTTCCGCATGTCTCCAAGGCTTGTTTCCTCCCGCGCAAAATCTCGTACAAAAACCCTTCGAAAATTTGCGGAAATCCATTGACAAACCCGTCCCGGCTGTTTTACAATAGAAGCGTAAATCCGGTAAGTAAGGCTACCGCAGGGATATGGATTGCTGCCGCGAAGTGGTGGAGACACCATCAGATGGTTTGAACAGGCGATATCGAAGCACAAGGTACCGTCTAACGCAATTACACGGTGGTTTGCCGCGAGGAAAACGCGGTTTGCCATCCCTGGCCAGGCTTGGGATAATCCGCTCCGGCGGAATTACCTCGCCCTGCGAAGCTGAAGCTCGAACGGTGCAGGCAAATCACAGGCGATTGGTCCGCATCCGTTTGGGTGCGGTTTTTTGTGCGATCCAGGCATACAAGGACCGAACCGGTGAAAAATACAAATATAGGAGGGTGAAGCTAATGGACGCTGGCGGTAGTAGCTATGGCACATGCGCAGATCACATACGACGGCCTTCGCAAACGGCGTCCGCTTCCCCATTATAATAGGAAGCAGCGCTGCGCGGCGCTGTCCTGATCCTTCCTGCTGTGTCCTGCTCCTGTCAGAGGGGCGGCGCTTGCCATGCACGCGTCGTTCCATCATCACACAATGATTGGAGGAGTGACCTTGAAAGAGAGAACCGAAATCCTGGAAGAGACCTTTCGCAAGCTGGCGGAAGAGAAAAAATATGCATCCCTGCGGGATCTGATGCAGACGCTGTATCCCGCGGACATCGCCGCGATTCTCAGCGACATGCCCGAAAAGCTGATGCCGGCCATCTTCCGGCTGCTGCCCAAGGACCTGGCCGCTGAAACCTTCGTCGAAATGGAAAGCGACGTAAAGGAGACGCTGATACGCAGCTTTTCCGATACCGAGCTGAAGGCCGTCATCGACGAGATGTACATGGACGACGCTGTCGACCTGATCGAGGAGATGCCCGCAAACATGGTGCGGCGCATACTGACCCAGGCCGACGCCGACACCCGCAAGCAGATCAACGAGATTCTGAAGTACAAGGACGATTCCGCCGGATCGGTGATGACCACCGAGTTCGTGGCCCTCACCCCGGAGATGACCGCCGCGGAGGCCATCAACCACATCCGGGTCACCGGCGTGGATAAGGAGACCATCAACACCTGCTACGTGCTGGATGAGAAGTACCACCTGCTGGGCACGGTGACGATCCGCACGCTGATTCTGGCCAATCCCCAGGACACATGCGAGCGCCTGATGACCGCCAACGCCATCAGTGTAGGCACCCAGGACGACCAGGAAACCGCCGTGCAGATGATGTCGAAGTACGACTTCACATCCCTGCCCGTGGTGGACGCCGAAAACCGCATGGTCGGTATCATCACCGTCGACGACGCCCTGGACATCATGGAAGAGGAGGCCAGCGAGGACATCGCGAAGATGGCCGCTATCACCCCCTCCGACAAGCCCTATCTGAAGACGAGCGTGTTCGAAATCTGGAAGAACCGCATCCCGTGGCTGCTGCTGTTGATGATTTCGGGAACGTTTACAGGCATCGTCATCTCCCGGTTCGAAAGCGCGCTGGCACTGGTGCCGGTGCTGACCGCCTACATTCCCATGATGATGGACACCGGCGGCAATTCTGGCAGCCAGGCGTCAGTCACCATCATCCGCGGCCTGTCCATCAACGACCTCGAATTGAAAGATGTCTTCCACGTCATGTGGAAGGAGTTCCGGGTGTCGATACTCTGCGGCGCGGCGCTGTCGCTGGCGAATTTCGCCAAGCTGATGCTCTTCGACCGCCGGTTCATCAATCCCGACATCACCATGCCCGTCGCCGCCACCATCTGCATGGCCATGTTTTTCACGGTGGTCATCGCCAAGCTGGTGGGCTGCACGCTGCCGATGCTGGCCAAGAAGGCCCACCTCGACCCCGCCGTGATGGCCAGCCCGTTCATCACCACCATCGTGGACGTGCTGTCACTGCTGGTGCTGTTCACGCTGGCCACATCGATACTAAGAATTCATGCATGATAAAGCATATAATTGGGGCCCCGCGCCGATGCCGCGGGGCCCCGTTTTGTCAATGCAGGGTGGATTTACCGGCAGAACAGTACATAGTCGCTGTCTGCGGGATAGACCTGCACATGCTGGTAATAGACGCCGCCATCCGTCTTAAAGGGATAGTCGTCCCCCACCCTGGAGATATACCGGTACAGTTCATCCAGCGTGGTCTGGCTGTTGCTGTTGGCATCCGCGGGCATGGCGCCGGAAGTACCGACACCCTGGGTGAGCCACAGCGTAAAGTAGTTATAGGAAGTTTCAGACTTGCCCGATTCCATGCCCCAGCTGAGCTCCTGATAGCGGGATGCCGTCAGCACATAGAATTTATTGTCCACCCGGAACTCGCCCGTGTTGGGCTGCAGTGTCACCACGATGCCGGGATCCGCGCCGGAAAACGCCCTGATCACGGCCTCGTCGAACTGCGCGGCGCGTTCTTTGATGTCCTCATAGAGGGCCTTGCTGTCATTGCTGGCGTTGCCGCCATTGGCATACACCGCGGCACCGGCCCCGCAGGATTCCAATATGACGATTACCTTGCCGGGCACTGCATTGAGGGCATCGGCCAGATCCTTCAGCAGCAGGCTGCCGCTGGGGGACATCGCCAGCGCGCCGGCATAATCCCCGCTGTAATCCACATCGCCGTGGGTGGCGATGAAGAACAGCGAGACATCGTCATCATCCGCGCCGGAGAAGGTATTCTTGACGGCGCTCAACACCTGCTTGGAGGAGAGATCATACTTTCTGGTGATCGAGAAGCTGCCGCCAGTAGGACCGGTAATACTGTTCAGCATCTTCGTCATGGCCGTCACATCGGCCCGGTTGCGGGTACAGATCGACTGTCCGCTAAAATTCTCCTCGCCAATCAAAAGGGCGCGATAAACCGTTTCGCCGCTGGTTCCGGATTTCACCGTCACCGTGCAGGTCGCCTTCTTGTTGTTAAAGGTCCTGGCCGTGATGGTGGCCGTGCCGGCAGCCACCGCCCTGACCTTGCCGGCAGCGCTGACCACGGCAACGCTGTTATCGCTGCTCGTCCAGGTGATCCTGGAATAGGTGTTGGAGGGCAGTGTAACCTTCAGCTTCAGCGACTCGCCCTCCATCAGTGAAGCGGAGGTCTTGTCCAGGGTCACCTTGCCAGGCGCCTTCATGACCTTGACCGTCACCTTGGCCGTCTTGCCGTTCTGGGTCTTGACGGTGACGGTGGTCTTGCCCGCCTTCTTGCCGACGATCTTGCCCGCTTTCGACACGGTGGCGATCGTCTTGTTGCTCGAGGACCATGTAAAGGACGCATGGGTGCCATCGGGAATCGTGGGCGTCATTACAACTGACTCCTTCACGCCCAGGGTGATGGAGGTCTTATCCAGCTTGACCCCGCTCGGGGCGGCGACGACCCGCACCTCATAGACGACCTCTGCGCCGCCCTTGACCGTGCCTGTGATTGTCGCTTTGCCCTTTTTCACGCCCTTTATGACGCCCTTTGAGGTAACCGTAGCCACCTTCTTGTTGGAGCTCTTGAAGGTCACCTTTCTGCCCGACCCAATCGCTTCTGCATCCAGTGTATACTTCTCCTTCACGCCCAGCACCAGCTGGGTCGCCTCAGCGTTTCCCTCAGAGGATTCCAGCCTGGGCATATCGTCGCTCCCGGCGTCCCCTTCGGTGCCTTCCAGCGTCGCATCCAGGTCGATGTCGATGAGGGCATCGGACAGCTCCAAGCCCTCGCCCTCCAGGGCGATGACCTCCTCGCTTTCCAACGGCGCGTCTTCCAGTGTCACTTCCTCCGCAAAAGCCGCCATCGACACAAGCATCGCCAGCGCAAGCAGCGTCGCAACCAGCTTCCGGGATATATGTCGCATCATTTCTTCAACCTCCTTTGTTGTATTAATCCATTCACGGCCACAGCCGCGGTATCAAAAGGCGTATTCCACCAACCCTCTTCCATTATACTACATGAAGCGTCACAGAAATGCAAGCCAAGAAGTGTGTCAAAGTGGAAAACAAATAAAGAGAGCCCGGCAAATGGCCGGGCCCAAGGCGTTTGAAAAATCGATTACGCGCCCTTCTTGCGGCTGCGCAGGAAGTCGGTATACACAGCCAGCAGAATGACCGCGCCCTTGATGATGTACTGCCAGTCGGAGTTGACGCCCATCAGGTTCAAGCCGTTGTTCAGTATGCCGATGATCAGCACGCCGATCAGGGTGCCGCCCAGCTTGCCGGAGCCGCCGGACATTGAGGTGCCGCCGACCACGACCGCAGCGATGGCGTCCATCTCGGCGCCGTCGCCGGAGGTGCAGGTACCGGAATACAGGCGGGAGGCGATGGTGATGCCCGCCAGGCCGGCCATCAGGCCGCTGAAGCTGAACACCACGAACTTGACCTTCGCCGTGTCGATACCGGAGAACTTGGCAGCGGTGTCATTGCCGCCCACGGCGTAGATGTGCCGGCCGATGCGGGTGCGGTTCAGGAACAGCACCGACGCGATGAACACCAGGGTCATGGTGATGACCGGGGTGGGCACGCCCGCCACGTTGCCCGCGCCCAGGAACTTCCAGGCGTCGGTCATGCAGCGGATGGGTTTGCCGCCGGAGTAGACGTAGGCGATGCCCTTGGCAATGTTCATCGAAGCCAGGGTGACGATGAACGGCGGAATCTGCGTCTTGGCGATCACAAAGCCGTTCAGCAGGCCAAAGATGACGCCAGAGAGTATGGCGATCAGTATGCCCACGACTTCGGGCATACCGTGCCAGACCACCGCCGCCGCGCCCAGCACACCGGACATGGCGATGATGGAGCCCACGGACAGGTCGATGCCGCCCAGTATGATGACCATGGTCATGCCGCAGGCCAGCATCAGGTTCGTGGAGCTCTGGCGCAGCACGTTGAAGATGTTGGTCTTGGTCATGAACGTGCTGTGGGTGCGGGGAAAGACGTAGAGGAATATGATCATGACGGCCAGTGCCGCGATGATGCCCAGATTATCTTTGAAATAGCGCTTTACCTTGGTCATTGCTTAGCCCCTCCTGCCTTCTCCAGGGTCGCGAGATGCATGATCGCTTCCTGGCTGACGTCTTCATAATCGATGCAGCCGGTCACCCGGCCGTCGCACATTACATATACCCGGTCTGCCATGTTGATGATCTCGGGAAGCTCCGAGGAGATCATGATGATGGACATGCCCTGCTTGGTCAGCTCGTTCATGATCTCGTAAATTTCGGCCTTCGCGCCGACGTCCACGCCTCGGGTAGGCTCGTCCAGGATCAGTATCTTCGGCTTGGTGGCCAGCCAGCGGCCGATCATGACCTTCTGCTGGTTGCCGCCGGAGAGGTTGGTGACCGCCTGCTCATGGGAAGGCGTCTTGGTGTGCATCTTGTCGATGAACTCCTGGGTGATCTCGCTCTCCCGCTTGCTGTTGACATGCAGCGCATTGATGAACTCGTGCAGCACCTCGATGGTGGAATTGAAGGACACGGACTGCACATGGTACAGGCCCTCCACCTTGCGGTTCTCCGGCACCAGCGAAATACCGTACTTCATGGCGTCCACAGCGTTGCGGATGTTCAGCTGTTTGCCATCCAGCGTCACCGTACCCTTGGAGCCCTTGGTCAGTCCGAACACGCACTGCATCGTCTCGCTGCGGCCCGCGCCGACGAGGCCGGCAAAGCCCACGATCTCGCCCTGGCGCACCTCGAAGGAGACGTCGTTGACCCGCTTGTGGGTCTTTTTGTTGTCGTCAATGTGCTCGCACTTGAACACCACCGGGGTGTTTTTAACATGGTCGCGGGTGTAATAGTTGGAAAGCTCACGACCGACCATCATGGCGATCAGCTCATCCCTGGGGGTGGTAGCCACCTCGCGGGTGCCCACGTAGGTGCCGTCGCGCAGCACGGTCACGCGGTCGCACACCTCGTTCAACTCGCTCATCTTGTGGCTGATGTAGATGATGCCGACGCCCTGCTTGGCCAGGTTGCGCATGATCTCAAACAGCTGCTCGACCTCGCGGTCGGAGATGGACGAGGTGGGTTCGTCCATGACCAGTATCTTGCAGTTGAAGGAAATGGCCTTGACGATCTCCACCATCTGCTGCTGGGCGATAGACAGGTCGAACACCTCGGCGGCGGCATCGATGCCCAGGTCAAAGCGGTCCAGCATCTGCTGGGCATCCCGAACCATGCGGCGGGTATCCACGCCGAAGGAGCCCATGGGCTCACGGCCCAGGAAGATGTTCTCGGCCACGGTCATGTGGGGCACCTGCACCAGCTCCTGGTGGATGATGGAGATGCCGTTTTCCCGGGCGGCGTTGACGTTGTTGATCGTCACCCGCTTGCCCTCGATGAAGATCTCGCCCTCTTCGGCGATGTAGATGCCGCCCAGAACCTTTATCAGCGTGGACTTGCCCGCGCCGTTCTCGCCCAGCAGCGCGTGGATCTCGCCGGGCAACAGCTGGAAGTTCACGCCCTGCAGCGCCTTGACGCCGGGGAATGACTTGCAAATGTTTTTCATTTCGAGCAGATAGTTGCTCACTGAGTTTCACCACCGTTTCTTGCTATGGGAATCCATTACAGATGGGTAGGGGCGCCGATCCGACGCCCGCCGAATCTTGAAAACCGGGGCGGGCGGCGCATCGCCGCCCCTACATGAAAACTGCGGCCTGGGTTGCATGGCAAAGCGCCAATCACCCATGAAGGGCTTTGCCCTCGGTGGAGAACAAAGCCCTCGGTGTCAGGTCAATTCAACCGGGCTGCTCACAGGCAGCGGTTGGAGCCCATGGTACGCAGGCTTCGGCTTATTGCCAGCCGCCGTTGTTGTACTCAGCGATGTTGTCGCTGTTGATCATGAAGGTCTCGATGGGATAGCGCTCTTCGACGGTCTCGCCGGCCTTCCACTTGTAGTACAGCTCGGCGATGGTCTTGCCGATGGAGATGGGAGACTGGGCGCCGGTGCCGGTGACCTTGCCTTCGGCGATCAGGGCCTTGATGTCGGGGGAGCCGTCAACGCCGTAGATCAGGGCGCTGGACTGGGCAGCCTCAGCCGCGGCGGCGGCGCCCAGGGCGGTGGGATCGTTGCCGCCGAAGATGGCGACGGCGTCGGGATGGGCGGTCAGGGCGTCGGTGCCGTTCAGGTTGCCCTGCTCCTGGTTGCCCATGCAGTCGATCTGGGCGACCACTTCAAAGCCGTGGCCTTCGATGGCGTCCAGGAAGCCGTTGGTGCGGTCCACGACGGACTGCATCGTGGGGGAATCCAGCACGATGATGGGGCCGCCGTCGGGGCACTTGGCAACCAGGTCCTCGCCGCAGACCTTGCCGGCGTTGTAGTTGTCGGAGCCCGCGTAGGTCACCAGGTAGCTCATGTCGGCGACCTCGGTGTCAAAGCCGAACATGGGGATGCCGGCTTCCTTCAGCTTGTCCAGGCCGGGGATGATGCCGTCGCGGTCAACGGGGTTGACGAACATGGCGACAACGCCCTGGGAGATCATGTCCTCGATCAGGTTGAGCTGCTTCTCATTGCTGTTCTGGGGATCCAGGGAGATCAGCTCGTCGCCGTTGGCCTCGACGACCTCGCGGATGGCGCCCTCCAGCGCGACGAAGAAGGGATTGGTGCCGTCCATGCAGGTGTAGCCGATCTTCTCGGCAAACGCCGCGGTGCAACCCAGCACCATAGCCATAGCCAGGACCAGTACAAGAACTTTCTTCATGGGGTAAACCTCCTTTTATTTCCAGCAGATTTCTTCATCTGCCAGTAATCCTGTATGAAAGAATAACCAGCATCCTCCCTAAAGTGCTGGTTATATTATAATTTGTTTACCCCGCTTTGTCAATAGAAGAAAAGCAGCGGGCACAAGTCATAATCATTTTTTTCAGGGCAATGACTCAGTTCGGACATCACTTCAGATGCTCCTCCAGTATGAACTTGGGCCGCCGCTTGGTCTCCATATAGATCTTGCCGATGTATTCGCCGATTACGCCCAGGGCCATCAGCTGCAAGCCGCCCAGCAGCCAGATGGACATCATCATCGAGGCCCAGCCGGCCACGGTGTGCCCCCTGACCAGCGAAACGATGACATATACCGCCATGATCACGCCCAGCAGCGCGCACACCGCCCCCAGGCCCAGCACCCAGCGGATAGGGCGATTGCTCAGCGATGTGATGCCCTCCGCCGCGAAGGCGATCATCTTCTTCAGGGGGTATTTGCTCTCCCCCGCCACGCGCTCGCCCCGCTCGTAGTACACCTTTGCAGTTTTGAAGCCCAGCATCGGCACCATGCCCCGCAGGAACATGTTCACCTCGCCGAAGGACAGCAGCGCCTCCAGCGCCCGCCTCGACAGTAGACGGTAATCCGCGTGGTTGTAAACCAGCTCGACCCCCAGCTTCCCCATCATCCTGTAAAAGCCCTGGGCCGTGGCGCGCTTGAACAGAGTGTCCCTTTCACGTCTGGAGCGCACGCCGTACACCACGTCCGCGCCCTTGCCGTATTCCTCCAGAAAGCCGTACATGGCGTTCACGTCGTCCTGGAGGTCGGCGTCAATGGTGATCACGCAGTCGCAGCGCTCCGCCGACAGGGTCATGCCCGCCCACAGCGCGTTCATATGCCCGGCGTTGTGGGCCAGCTTCACGCCCTCGAAGCGCGGGTCGGCTTCGTGCAGGCCGGAAATTACCCTCCAGGTGTCGTCCCTGCTGCCGTCGTCCACCAGCACGATGCGGCTGGCTGGGTCGATCAGATTCTTCGACATCATGTCATCCGTCATCTCCACGAGCCGCCTGGCCGTGATCGGCAGCGCCTCCTGCTCGTTGTAGCAGGGAATGACGATAAAGAGTTTTGGTGCGTTCATGTTTTTGTCTCCTGCAATGCGTGGATGCGGAAATTCTGATTTATCGAGCAACTGCTCGATAAATCAGAATTTTCCTACCCTCTACCCCTTCAGCACCACATTGTCCGCGCCGATCAGGTTCGCCAGCGCTCCGAAGTCGTAGCCCTCGTCCACCCAGTATTCCCGGGGGGCCTGGTAGGTCTTTTTTTCATCGGCCATGTACAGCATCACGCAGATGCTGCCGGGGGTCTCGGCGAGTATGCGCAGGGCCTCCTGCCGGGTCTCGGCGGTCAGCTTCAGATACAGCTTGCGGCTGCCCCGCGACGGCCTGCGCCCGTAGTCGCTGTCCGGCGGCGGGGCCGAGCCGTAGTCCTGCTGTGGCGGCGCGCCGTAATCATCCCTCCGGCGTCCCCTCGGCGCGGTGTCAAAGGCATCCAGCTGGTCCAGCGGGACCACCCGGTCCAGCAGCAGCTTCGGGCTCTCGTCCTCCCGCACGGACAGCTTGCCCGCCATCACCACCGGCGCGTCCTGCGCCAGCAGCCCGGACACCCGCTCATACACCTTCGGGAACACCAGCACCTCGGTGGTGCCGTACATGTCCTCCAGCTGCACAAAGGCCATCATGTTGCCGCTTCGCGCAGCCTTCAGCTTCTTTTCGGCGATGATGCCGCCCATGCGCACCGGCTTCTGGTCCCAGCTCATGCCGTGGTCCGGCGCCTCCTCCACCAGCAACTCCAGGAAACGGGCGTTCACCTTCAGCTTTGAAAGCTTTTCGGCGTAGGCGTCCAACGGGTGGCCGGAGATGTACACGCCGGTGGTCTCCTTCTCCATCTGGAGCAGTTGGTTCTTGTCGAAGGGCGGCAGGTCGGGCATGGGTGGCGGCGGGGCCTCCACCTGGCTTTCCGCCATGCCGAACAGGGAAATCTGCCCGACGACCATGCTCTTCTGCCGGCGGGCGACGCCGTCCATGGCCTTCTCGAACACGTTCAGCTTCTGGGCGCGGCTGCCGGGCAGCTCGTCCAGCGCCCCGCAGCGGATCAGGCTCTCTACGCCCTTCTTGTTCAGCTCGCCACCGGTGACCCGGTTAATGAAGTCGTACAGGTCCCGGTAGGGGCCCGCTGCCTCCCGCTCGGCCACCAGCGCCTCCACGGCCTTCAGGCCCAGGTTTTTCACCGCGCCCAGGCCGAAGCGAATGCCCTTGGCGCCGCCGCTGTCGTCCACGGTAAACCTGGCCCGGGAACGGTTCACGTCCGGCGGCAGCACCGCGATGCCCTGCTTGCGGCAATACTGTATGTAGAAGGCGATCTTTTCGGTGTGACCCAACATGGAATTCATCATCGCCGCCATGAACTCGGCGGGGAATTTCAGCTTCAGCCATGCCGTCTGCACAGCCACTAAGGCGTAGGCCGCCGCGTGGCTCTTGTTGAAGGCGTAGCTCGCGAAGGCCGTCATCTCGTCGAACAGCCGGGTAGCGATGTCCTCGGAAATGCCGTTGCGCACGCAGCCAGGCACCACCACGTCGCCGTTTTCGTCCACCTGGCCGTGGATGAAGACCTCCTTCTCGTGGGCCATCACGTCGTGCTTCTTCTTGGCCATGGCACGGCGCACCAGATCGCTGCGGCCCATGGAATAGCCGGCCAGGTCCCGCACGATCTGCATGACCTGCTCCTGGTAGACCATGCAGCCGTAGGTCACGTCCAGTATGGGTTTGAGCTGGGGCGTCAGGTACTGTACCGTCTCCGGGTTCTGCTTGCCCGCCACGTAGCGGGGAATGGACTCCATCGGACCGGGTCGGTACAACGATATCGCGGCGATGATGTCCTCGAAGTTCGAGGGCCGCATCTGCATCAAAAACTGGGTCATGCCCGAGGATTCCAGTTGGAATATGCCCGTGGTGTCGCCGTCGGAAATCATCTGGTAGACCCCCGGCTCGTCCAGGGGAATGTCCTCGCTGGTGAAGTCCTCCCCCAGCCGGTCCCGGGCCATCTCGATGGTGTCCATGATGACATTCAGCGTCCTTAGCCCCAGGAAGTCCATCTTCAATAGGCCCAGCGCCTCCACCGTGCCCATGGGAAACTGGGTGGTAATCACGTCGTCATTGGTCTGGAGGGGACAGTAGTCCACCACCGGCTTCGCGGTGATCAGTACGCCCGCCGCGTGGGTGGAGGCGTTGCGTGGCATGCCCTCCAGCTTCCGGGCCATGTCGATCAGCTGATGGATGGCCTCGTCGTTTTCGTAGGACGCACGCAGCTCGGCATTCATCTTCAGCGCCTTGTCCAGCGTCATGTTCAACTCGAAGGGCACCATCTTGGCAATGGCGTCCACCTGCTGGTAGCTCATGTCCATCACCCGGCCCACATCCCGAATCACGGCCCGGGCCGCCATGGTGCCGAAGGTGATGATCTGGGCCACGTGGTCCGCGCCGTAGCGACGGCGCACGTAGTCGATCACCTTCCCCCGCCGCTCGTAGTCGAAGTCACAGTCGATATCGGGCATACTCACCCGCTCGGGGTTCAAAAAGCGCTCGAACACCAGCGCGTATTTCAGCGGGTCAATCTCGGTGATGTCCAGCGCGTAGGCCACAATGCTGCCCGCGCCGCTGCCGCGGCCTGGGCCCACGCCCACGCCATGGGTCTTGGCATAGTGTATAAAGTCCCAGACAATCAGGAAATAATCCACATAGCCCATGGACTCGATCACGCCCAACTCATATTCCATGCGCTCCCGAGCGTCGCGGCGGTCCGGGCCGTACTTGCGCATCAGGCCGTCCTCGCACAGCTCCCGGAGGTAGCCCTCGTCGGTCTTGCCCTCGGGCAGCGGGAAGGCGGGCAGGTGGGTGGTAGAGAAGTCGAATTCAACGTTGCAGCGCCGGGCGATTGCCTCCGTGCGCTGTATGGCGTCGTCGAAGTTGGGAAAAAGCGCGCGCATCTCCTCCTCCGACTTGACGTACATCTGATCGGTATCCATGCGCATGCGGTGCTCGTCCGACAGGGTCTTGCCCGTCTGGATACACATCAGCACCTCCTGGGCGGCAGCGTCCTCGCTGGTCAGGTAGTGGCAATCGTTGGTCACCACCAGGGGAATGTCCATCGCCCGGGCCAGCTTCACCAGCCGGGGTGCGACGGTCTTCTGGTCCGGCAGGCCGTGGTCCTGGAGCTCGATGAAGAAGTTACCCCGACCGAAGATGTCCAGGTAGCGCTGGGCCATCTGCCGAGCCTCGTTCTCCCGGCCGTCCAGCAGCAGCTTGGGCAGGTCGCCGGACAGGCAGGCCGACAGCGCGATCAGGCCCTCGCTGTGCTTCTCCAGCAGCGCGTAATCCACCCGGGGGCGATAGTAATAGCCCCGGATGAAGCCCTCGCTGACCAGCCGCGACAGGTTTTCATAGCCCTTTTGGTTTTCACACAGCAGGATCAGGTGGCTGTAATCCCGGGTGGTGCTGGTCTTGTTGTCCATATCCTGGCATACGTAGACCTCGCAGCCGATCACCGGGTGTATACCCGCCGCCTTCGCGGCGCGATAAAAATCCACCACGCCGTACATCACGCCGTGATCGGTCACCGCGCAGGAGGTCATGCCCAGCGCCTTCAGCCGCTCCATCAGCGGCTTGATCTTGCAGGCCCCGTCGAGCAGACTGTATTCGGTATGTAGATGCAGGTGGGCGAACATCTTTGATTCCTTTCTGTTCATGGAACAGGGCCAAGAGAACAGGGAACAGGGATGGCCGACTGCCGCGCTTTCCGGCATTTCAGTGTCCCTGTTGCCTGTTCCCTGTTTTCTCGGTTACCTTAGCGTCGTCGCGTTCCTGACGATGGCGTTGATCTCCGCACTCAGTTCATCGGCGGTGCGGCCGGCGCGAATCTGCTCGGACAGCTCATAGACCTTGTTCACGTCGTCCTCGCTGGCGGTGACGGCTACGGTCTGGATGTTGGGATCTGCCCGCAGCACCTCGGCGGCCACCATTTCGCGGATGCGCTCTGTGATCTCGCCCTTGTAGGCGTTGTCAAACTTCACGCCCACCAGCGCGGTGCTGTTGGTCACCACCACCCGGGCATCGGAGATCTCGGATATGCGGCCGATGGCCTTCTCAATGTCCGCCGCGCCATTGGCCCAGTCGAAGGGATTCAGCGCGCCGTCGGTGGTAGCGGCGGTGTTGCCAGTAGCACCGGTAGCACCGGTAGCGCCGGTAGCGCCGGTAGCGCCGTTATTCGCCGTACCGTTGTTGGTCAGGCCCGCCGCGCCATTGCCGTTTTGCACGTCGCTGCCGTCGGTGGCATTCGGCGCGTAGTTGGCCGTGGGGCCGGGGGTGGGCTGGGCGTTCGTGCCGCCGTTGTTCATGCACGCCGCCAGCGCCAGACACGCCGCGGCGATGATCAGGATGACCGGAATGATCTTGCGATTCATGTTGCATACCTCCTTGCGACCATAGTCTTGACGCAAGGCGGGCAGATCATACCGGAAAATTCTGATTTATCGAGCATCAGCTCGATAAATCAAAATTCAATCCTCATCCTTATAGAAGCAGCATCCGCCAATGAATTCGCGCAATATGGAATTGACGGGAATTTCATCCTCCACGTCGGCGGTCTGGATGTAGTTCAGGAACTTCACCAGCCGACGGGCCATGGTATAGCAGGGGCTGTCCTCGGTGATGGTCAGCAGCTGGGGATAAGCGTACTTCTTCATAATCGCCAACTCATAGGTCAGCGCCGAATTGAACATGGCGTCGGCGTTTTCCTGGAACGGGAATATGTATCTCTCCTCGCCCCGGCGCACCGAAGCCCACATGACCATGGTGTCCTCGGGCGGCGTGCCGCGGAACAGGTTGTCCCGTACAATGCGGCGCAGCAGCCTCGCGTCGGTGGTGCGAATGCGGTTGTGATCGTCCAGGTTCAGCATCGTCAGCGGGCTGATGTATACCTTGAATTTCAGGTGGGCCGGAATGGTGGCGGTCAGCCGGTCGTTCAGGCCGTGTATGCCCTCGATGATGATGGGCTGGCCCCGTTCCACCGCGAAGGGATGAGTTCCGGCCCTGCGCTTGCCGGTTCTGAAGTCAAACTCCGGCGTATCCACCGTCTCGCCTCGCACCAGCCGGGGCAGGTGATCGCCCAGCAGGTCCAGATCCAGCGCCTCGATGCGCTCCAAATCCAGCGAGCCGTCCGGCTCCCTGGGAAGGCTGTCGCGATCCAGGTAATAGTCGTCCAGCGAAACCTTCACCGGCCGCAGCCCATGCACCCGCAGGGCGATGGACAGCCGGTGGGCAAAGGTGGTCTTGCCCGATGACGACGGGCCCGCGATCAGCAGGATCAGCGCGCCGCTGGCGATAAACTGATCCGCGATCTGCTGGATCCTGCGCTCCTGGAGAGCCTCGTTTACGCGGATAAACTCGCGCAGGCGGCGGTTCACCACCATGTCGTTCAGGTCCGCCGCGTTCTCGCAGTTCAATATGGCGTGCCAACGGGCCGCCTCGTCATAGGTGTGCAGCAGGTGGGGCAGGTCCACGAACCGAGCGGGCTTCTTCGGGTTTTTCACGTCCGGCATCTGCAACAGTATGCCCTCGCCGCAGGCCATCAGGTCAAACACGGCCAGGCACCCGGTGGAGGGCGCCATCTCGCCGTAGAAGTAGTCCTCCAGGCCGTCGATACGGTACAGCGTGAAATGATTGACCCGGCGATAACTCAGTATCCGCAGCCGATCGGTCTGGCCCGTGCGGGTGAAGTAGTCCCTGGCTTCGTCAGTGGACATGCGCAGGCGCTGAATGGGCATATCCGCCGCCACGATGCGCTGCATCTCCGCTTTCAGGTTGGCCACGATCGCCCCGGTCACGGTCACGTTGGGCAGGTCGATGTAAAGTCCCTGAGCGAAGGAATGGCGGATGCGCACCCGTTTGCCGGGATACAACCGGTGGGCCGCCGTCAAAAACACGAATTGCAGCGAGCGCTCGCAGATGCGCCGCCCCTCCTCATCGGCATAGGTCAGTGTTTTGGCGAAGGCATACTCCTCCACCGGAGCGTTCAGCGACTCGGTGCGCCCCCGCACGCTGACGCCAAGCGCCCCCGCGCCGCCGTCGGGGAGCCTGTCCAGCAGGTCGATCCATTTCTCCTGACCTGTACATTCCATCTCGACGCCGTTCAACTTCAGATACACGCGCATCCCTCCAGTGCCCAATCATCCCATTATATCAGGATTATAGCATCTTTGGCAGCCCATTGCAAGGGAAAGACATACGTGAGCGGGGACGAATTCATAGAACTCGTCCCCGCCCATGTGAACAACCCTTCCTGTGGTCCTCACGCCAGCTTCGCCTGCTCCCTTAACTGGGAAACGCTCATGTGCGCTTCCTCAGCGGCGCGCTCCTCGCTGATCAACCCCTTGCGTACCAAGCTTAGAAGCATCTCGATCGCGCCCTCCATTCGGCCCTCCATTCGGCCCTCCTCGCGCTCGTCCGCCAGGGTCTTCACTTCGTTATATTCGATTATGCACATACGCTTCACCTCCGCTCGATTTGCCATCATAAACGCCTTGAGGGTGCTCTCCTCCGGCATTTCGTTCAGCGCCGCGTCTACTGCGGCGTCAAGGTCGTTCAGCTCCGCCTGCCTTTGCCGCACGGTGCCGACAAACCAGGCATAATCCCGCAGGGGCTTACAAGCCTCCATCAGTGCTCTGTTCCGCCCGTAATTTACATTGAGCATCGTCACCCGAACCTCAATGTCCGCCTCCCGGTCAAAGGCGTCCTTCAGGTCGAGCACCACGCGGTCCTCTTTTTCGGCCTCCCCATTATAGAAGCATACACATCTGGGCGTCGGCGCCTTCTGCTGGGCGGTGCTGTAGGGATGGTATGAATCGGTCTGGGAGATGTACTTGGCGTACACCATCCCGGCGTAGATCAGAAACCGCATCGGCATGTTGGGATTAAACGAAGCCTGCTGTTCGTAAAAGCTCATCGTATCCGCCACCAGAAACGACACGTCGTTCTTCATGTTCATATACACGGCATCCTCGATGGTGGTATATCGAATCTGGGAGGCGTCGGTATAGCTGGAACCGTTGATGGCATTGTACAGGCTCAGTGTCCAGTCGCGGTTTTGGGGGTTGCCAAAGATGAACTTGAACAGCCTGTCCTTGTATTCCCGATTGGACTCTGGCACGGCGAACACCTCCCAGCGCTTTTTACTTCATCTTAATTATACTCGAAGTTCCAGGCAATAGCAAGCCCTTTTGTTCAGTTATACACCCCGTTCAGCGCCCCGGCCAGCATCTGTTTGTCGATTTTCCCTTCCACATATTGTACCACGATGTTCCGCACCTTTATAACCGTCTCATTGTCGTGCATAATGGAAATGACCGCGTCGCCCACCTGTTCCCGATACCTTCTTATGGAATCGGCGGTGACGCCCAGGCCCACCGCCCGGGCCAGGGTATCGGGGTCAGTGACGAAGTCATAGCCAACAGCCGCCGGCAGGCTCCCCTCGACCGCGGTCCGGTTCACCGCCACCAGCGTCCTCAGGTATTCCTGGGCGGTTGCCCGACTGGTGCTGGCGGCAGGCACGAAGGCGAAGTAGCCGCTGGCCCGGGTGAGCTTCGGCGCATCGGAGCGAATCCTCAGCGTAAGGCAGCCAGCAGTGTGATCGTTCTCGGTAAAAAGCGGGTCATAAGTGCTGAGAAACATCATTGCCCGCAGGTCCCCGCCGTCCTCACGGTCGTCGCCATAGCGCAGCGCCTGCCAATCCACCTCCGCCAGGACCGCCACGCACTCGGTGAACTCGGGCCGGTTGAAGTCGACGGCCTCCCCCAGCGCCCGCCAGCAGCGCTCGAAGGCCTCGGCCATGTCCCACAGCGTAAGCATCTCGAACTGCTCCGGCGTGTCCAGGTCGACCCGCTCATAGCCGTCAAAGTCAATCACATACCGTCCCGCCGCTTCGCTGTGGGAAAACGCCCTGAGCCACCTCGCGTATTCCAGCCAGGTTTCGGGATAGTCCGCAAAATCGCCCCTGACCGCTTCCCAGTTCTCCTTCAGGAACATCACGTCGGGATAGGCATAGAAGTCCACGGGGATGGCCGCGGCCCGCCCGTCGACGGACAGGAAGTCCCGCAGCCCCGCGGGCAGCTTCTCCCACTCCGCAACCAATTCCGGGTCGGTCAGCGGCGCGATGAGCCCCGCGTCCCGCACCTTCCGGAAGCTTTGATCGTCCAGGGTCACCACGTCCCCCGAGGTCTTCCCCGAGAGCATCAAATCGGCGTAGGCCTCCCCCATCACATCCCCGGGGTCGCTGACCACGGCAATGCCGGGGTGTTCGGCTATAAACCTCTGGTTGACGGCGTCATTCCAGCTGTCGCCGTCCACTACCAGCGCGTCCACCTCGCCCAAGGGCACGGTCAGGTCGAACAGCCGCACCTCGTCCCCCTCCACCACGGCATAGGTGTCTTTGTCCGGCAGCAGGCCGCGCCCATTGACCTCGCCGCACACCGCCACCCGCACGGATCGCGTCGGGTCCATGTCCGGGGCCATCCACACGCTGCCGTCCAGTACGTACAGAAGAGCGTTGTCCGTCTGCCGCAGTGCGAAGCCGTTGGGTCGTTCGACACCGCTGTAGGGCACCCGGCACACCTCCGCCAGTGAATCCCCGTCCAGCCTGTATAGCCGTGCCTCGGCAGCGCCGTCGTCATAGGTCGCCAGGTACCCGCCGCCGAACAGCTCCGGCGACCAGTCCATCGGCATACCGGAAAGGTCCAGCTCCGACAGCGCGCCTTCTACCGTGTCCCAGCTGAACAGCCGCACGTTGGCAGGTTTGAAGGAAAAGCCCTCCACTTCTGATTCCAAGGCGTACTCCGCGGCGAAGAGCATTCTGCCGTCCACCAGCGCCGCGCCACAAATGCCGTAGCTGTTCAGCCGCCGTCCCTCGGGGTCGAGTATCACAGACGCCGATGCGCTGGCCAGCTCCGCCACGTCGAAGGTGCCGGCTTCGTTCAGGGTCACCCTGCCGAGGCTGTAGCGGTCCAGCATACGGCTCAGGTCAAAGGCGTCGACGGGCTCCCCCGAATAATCGTGGTACAGCACCCAGGTGTCCTCTCCGTCCGCCGCCAGGGCGTCGATGTGCCGGTTCCCTGCGTCCCGCCATGCGTAGTTCACAGGCTGGGCGTCGGTACCCGCGTACACGCTGATACTGACGTTGTCCTCCACCACCATCAGCCGCCCGTCCACCGCCGCGCCGTCGGTCATGCTGCTGCGCACCTCGCCGAAGAAGCCGTCCGGGTCCACCACCCGACTCTCAAGCACCCCCGCCGCCCACTGCCGCGCCTGGGGCGACGCCGCCAGGGCAATACCGGTGCCAATGGACACCACCGCGATGAACACCGCCGCCGCCTGGGCAATTCGGGGCATATTCCTCTTGAATCCCACCCATCCCCGATGGCGGTTCAACCTGCGCCGAAGCGCTGCGGACGCCTCCACACGCTTTCCCGTTCGGTCAATATCCGAATACAACTGCTTCATTTCCGATTCCTCCATTCTCTGGAAAGCCGCGCAGTACAGCGCCGCCTCGAGGGCTTCGGAGATCGCCTCGCGGTCGTGATCGGGGATATATGCCTCGTGTCTCACAGCCATTCCTCCTTCCGAAGCCGCTCGCCGACGTGCTGCCGGGCGCGGTCGATCACCTTGCGGATGCCGGAGCGGCTCATGCCAAACAATCGGGCGATAGCCGCCTCCGTCATCCGGTCGTAATACTTCATGCGCAGCGCCAGGCGCTCGCGATCGTCCAGCGCCTCCAGCGCCCTGACCACCGCCTGAATCTGTGCCTCCCGGATCAGGCCGGCCTCCGCCCGGGGCGATTCGTCCGGCAGCTGCCGCAGGCGCTCTTCGGCCTCGTCAAGGCTCTGGGTCCTGCCCGCCCTGCGGATGCGGTCGATGGCCTCGTTCCGCACGCAGGCGACCAGATAGGAACGCAGGGACGCGGGGTTGCAACCCCGCAACAGGTCGATCCGTTCGATCAGCCGCAGCATCACGGCCTCCACCACATCCTCTGCCGCCTGCCGGTCGCGCACCATGGATTGCGCCTTGCGCAGCATCAGGGCATAGTGATTTGTGTAGAGTTCTTCCACCAGCGACCGGTCGCCGTCGTTCTCGATCGCCGCAATGGCCATGGCCAACATAGCATCACGCTCCGTTTTCCTGCGTTCTGTATAGTAGACGTTTAAGAGAGGGAAAAAGGCACCGGGAAATTCTGATTTGTCGAGCTGTGCTCGATAAATCAGAATTGAGTGATTAGTGGTTAGTGGCTAGTGACTAGTGGTGGACGTTTCTCGGTCCTTTTATCAAAAGAAATCCGCAAGGATTTCCTCCTTCACTAGCCACTAATCACTGGCCACTAGCCACTCAAATTCTGATTTGTCGCCCCAGCGACAAATCAGAATTTACCCCCCACTCTTAACCCCACCGTGCTATCATTTTACACGTAAATGATTAAAATGATTTGACCGTAGGTAATTCTACAGGTACAATAATATACTCAGGAGGATTTCCTCATGGTTCGGGATATGACCCACGGCTCGCCCATCAAACTGATACTCTCCTTTTGGTTCCCGATGCTGCTGGGCAACCTGTTCCAGCAGGTGTACAACCTGGCCGACAGCATCATCGTGGGCCGGTTCGTGGGCGTGCAGGCCTTCGCGGGCGTCAGCGCCACCGGCTCGCTGAACTTCATGATCCTCGGCTTCCTGCTGGGCATGTGCTCGGGCTGCGCCATCCCCGTAGCCCAGGCCTTCGGCGAGGGCGACCCCCACCGGATGCGCAAGTACTTCGCCAACGCGCTGTACCTGTGCGGCGGCATCGCCGCGGTGATGTCTGTGGCCACGGCGCTGGCCGCGAAGCCCATACTGCGCTGGATCGGCACTCCCGAGGACATCATGGACCAGGCCTACAGCTACATCGTCTACATCTTTGGCGGCATGGTAGCCGTAATGCTTTACAACCTGTCCAGCAGCGTACTTCGGGCCGTTGGCAACACCCGCACGCCCCTGTACTTCCTCGTGCTCAGCTGCGCGGTGAACGTGGGGCTGGACATACTGTTCGTGGTGGGCCTGGGCATGGGCGTCACCGGCGCGGCGGTGGCCACGGTGGCCGCCCAGCTGCTCTCCGGGCTGTTGTGCCTGTGGGTGATTTTCAATAAGTACGACGTACTGCGCATCCGGGGCGATGAATGGAAGCCCGATGGGGCCTGCCTGCGCCGCCTCAGCGGCATCGGGCTGCCCATGGGGCTGCAATTCTCCATCACCGCCATCGGCTCACTGATCATGCAGACCGCCGTCAACGGCCTGGGCACCGTGGCCGTGGCCGCCATCGGCGCGGGGTCGAAGGTCTACACCATGTTCGTCTGCCCCTTCGACGCCATGGGCGCCACCATCGCCACCTGGTGCGGCCAGAACCTTGGCGCGCGGCAGATCGACCGGGTGCGCCAGGGTGTGCGGATCGCACTGCTGTCCATGGCGGTCTACGCCGTGGCCGCACTGTTCGCCGTGCGGCTGCTGGGCCGGCCGATGATCGGCCTTTTCATCTCCGCTGGGGAGACCGCCGTCATCGAAAAGGCCGTGCAGTACCTGAACATGGTGGTGATGTTCTTCATACCGCTGCTGACCATCTTCGTGCTGCGCAACGCACTCCAGGGCCTGGGCTATTCCCGGGTAGCCATGCTGGCCGGGCTGTTCGAGCTGGTGGGCCGCGCCTTCGTGGCCTTTGCGCTGGTGGGCCCCTACGGCTTTGATGGCGCGATACTGGCCAACCCCGCCGCCTGGATCATGGCCGACGCGTTGCTGATTCCCGTTTACCTGCACACGGTGCGCATGCTCCAGCGCAATTTTGTGGGCGTACCGGGCCGGATCGCGGGATAACAATAAATTATTGTGATAAACAACAAAGAGGAGTTGTCCCACATGACCGAAAATATGACCCAGGACCAGCGCCTGACCTGGCTGGTGGAGGCGTTCAAGGCCGATTCCGGCGAATACAGGGACCTGGAAACGCCGAAGGGTACGGAGGGGCGGCGCAGGGTGCTGCGCTCGCTGATGAACATCCGCATGCCCGGGCCCCTGCCCGCGAGGGCGCTGGCGGTACAGGACGATTACCTGCGCCAGCGGGCCGCGGAGAAGGGTGTCGTGGAATTGAAGGACATCCCCGTCGCCCGGGACGGCATCTCCCTCTGGCAGGGCGACATCACCCGGCTGGCCGTGGACGCCATCGTGAACGCCGCCAATTCCCGGATGCTGGGCTGCTTCATGCCGATGCACAGCTGCATCGACAACTGCATCCACTCCTTCGCCGGCGTCCAGCTGCGCTCCGAGTGCGCCCGGCAGATGAACCGGCTGCGGGCGCGGTACGGCCCGGACTACGAGCAACCCACCGCCGTGCCGATGCTGACGGACGGCTACAATCTCCCAGCGAAGAAGGTGATCCACATCGTGGGCCCCATCGTGGAGGACACCCTGACGGACGCGCTGGAGCGGGACCTGGCGAACTGCTACAAAAACACGCTGGAAATGTGCCGGGAGAACGGCCTGCGCAGCGTCGCCTTCTGCTGCATCTCCACCGGTGTGTTCCGCTTCCCGGGCGAAAGGGCCGCGCAGATCGCGGTAGAAACCGTGTCGGATTGGCTCAACGCCCACCCCGGCGCGCTGGACCGGGTGATCTTCAACGTGTTCAAGGACGAGGATAAGGGCTATTACGAACGATTGATTTACAGTGAAAAATTGTAGAATAGCGACCTATAGTGCGTAGCGACGGCGCCTGCGCCGCCATTGGTATCCATGTGCAAATAGAATGCCATGGCGGCGCGGGCGCCGCCGCTACATGGTTAAAACTGAAGACAGGAGAACATCAGGCATGAAAAACCACCGACCCATCCCCGAACAGATCGAGATTCGCGGCGCGCGGGTGCACAACCTGAAGAACGTGGACGTGGACATCCCGCTGCACCAGATCGTAGGCATCGCGGGCGTGTCCGGGTCGGGCAAGTCTTCGCTGGCCCTGGGCGTGCTGTACGCCGAGGGCTCCCGGCGCTACCTGGAGTCCCTTTCCACCTACACCCGTCGGCGCATGACCCAGGCCGCGAAGGCCCAGGTGGACGACGTGCGCTACGTCCCCGCGGCGCTGGCGCTGCACCAGCGGCCCGGGGTGCCCGGCATCCGCAGCACCTTCGGCACGATGACAGAGCTGCTGAACAGCCTGCGGCTGATGTTCTCCCGGCTGTCGGTGTACAAGTGCCCCAACGGCCACGACGTGCCGCCGACCCTGGACCACGCCGCGGAGAAGCCGGTTTTCTGCCCCGTGTGCGGCGAAGCGGTGCCCACCATCGGCGCGGAGGAGCTGGCATTCAACAGCGGTGGCGCGTGCGCCTGCTGCGGCGGCACCGGCACCGTGCGCACCGTGGACAGAAGCACCCTGGTCCCCGACGAGGGCCTGACCATCGACGGCGGCGCGGTGGCCCCGTGGAACAGCCTGATGTGGTCGCTGATGACCGACGTCTGCCGCGCCATGGGCGTGCGCACCGACATCCCCTTCCGGGACCTGACGGACGAAGAAAAGGCCATCGTCTACGACGGCCCCATGGTCAAGAAGCATATCTTCTACCGGCCGAAGAACGCCGAGAACGTCACCGCCGGAGAGATGGACTTCACCTACTACAGCGCCACCGCCACCGTGCTGAACGCCCTGAACAAGGTCAAGGACGAGAAGGGCATGAAGCGGGTGGAGAAGTTCTTGAAGGAGGACGTGTGCCCCGAGTGCGGCGGCACGCGGCTGTCGGCCCGCGCCCGGGCGCTGAAGCTGCGGGGCGCGTCGCTGGACGAGGTCTGCACGCTGACCCTCGCGGAGCTGATCGATTGGGTGAATGGCGTCCCGGATTCGCTGCCCGAGCCCATGCGCCCGATGGCCGCGAGTATTTGCGAGGCCTTCCACCACACGGCGAAGCGCCTTACGGACCTGGGGCTTTCCTACCTGTCCCTGGACCGCGCCGCGGCGACGCTGTCCACCGGCGAACGCCAGCGCACCCAGCTGGCCCGGGCGGTGCGAAACCGCACCACCGGCGTGCTGTACGTGCTGGACGAGCCCTCCATCGGGCTGCACCCCTGCAACCTGGAGGGGCTGACCGGCGTGATGGACGACCTGGTGGCCGACGGCAATTCCGTGGTGTTGGTGGACCACGACACCCAGGTCCTCGCCCACGCCGACTGGCTGATCGAGCTGGGGCCGGAGGCGGGCGCGGGCGGCGGGCGCATTATCGCCCAGGGCACCCGCAATGCGCTTGCCGACAATCCCGATTCGATGATCGGGCGCTTCCTGTCGCCGGATTGCAGGAGCGTCCTGCGCGAGAGAACGGCAAAAGACGCCTTGTTCGCCCTTGGCACAATCCGTATGGAGACCTCGGCCATCCACACGGTAAAGCCGCTGTCGGTGGCGTTCCCGAAGGGCCGGCTGTCGGTGGTGACCGGCGTGTCCGGCTCCGGCAAGACCACGATGGTGCTGGAGAGCCTGATCCCGGCGCTGGCGGCACATTGCGATGGGCGTAAGCTGCCGCCCCACGTACAATCCATCGGGGCGGAGGGCATCGCCCAGGTGAAGCTGATCGACGCCACGCCCATCGGCATCAACGTGCGCTCCACGGTGGCCACCTACGCCAATGTCCACGACGAGCTGCGCAAGGCCTACGCCAAGACGAAGGATGCGAAGGCGAAGGGCTTCAAGGCCAGCGACTTTTCCTACAACACCGGCAGGCTGCGCTGCCCCACCTGCGACGGCACCGGCGCAATCAGCCTGGACGTGCAGTTCCTGCCCGACATGGACGTGCCCTGCCCGGATTGCGGCGGCTCCCGCTACGGGAAGGATGCCTGGTCCGTCAAGCGTGAACGAAAAGGCGTCGCCGGGGTCTCCCTGCCGCATTTGATGGCGTACAGTGTGGACGAGGCATTGGAGGAATGCAGCGACCTGAAGGCGGTGCAAGGTCGGCTGCGGGTACTCCACGACCTGGGCCTGGGCTACCTGACCCTGGGCGAGGCGACGCCGGGGCTGTCCGGCGGCGAGGCCCAGCGGCTGAAGCTGGCCAGCGAGATGGGCAAGGGGCAATCGGACTCGGTGTTCGTGTTCGACGAGCCCACCATCGGCCTGCACCCGCTGGACGTGCAGATGTTGATGGCGGTGTTCCAGCACCTGGTGGACCAGGGCGCGACGGTCATCGTGATCGAGCACGACCTGGACGTGATCCGCAGCGCCGACTACATCGTGGACATGGGCCCCGGCGGCGGCAGGGAGGGCGGCGAGATCGTCGCCACCGGCACGCCGGAGGCGATCAGGGATAATCCGAGAAGTGTGACGGGGAGATATTTGTGAAATAAATTCTGATTTGTCGCATATTTTCCCCAAAACCCACACCCCCGGCGGGATGCTTTCGCATCCCGCCGGGGGCGTTCATTTCCCAATAAACCTTACTTCACGGTCACCTTCACGCTGGTGCGCACGCCGTTGTTGGCGATGGCCCAGATGGTGCACTTACCGGTGCCGGTGGCCTTGATCTTGCCGCTCTTGTTGACGGTGGCGACGTTGATATTGCTGCTGTAATACCGCACCTTGCGCACGTGCTGCAAGACCTTCTTGCCGCTCTTGACGCCCTTGGACATGGTGAACGTCCCCTTGTTGAACACACCGCCGCCATACCCGGTCGCTTCGTTCCCGCTGATCGTGCTGTTGCCGGACATGGTGAACCCACCATCGCTGGCTACGTACACGCCGCCGCCGTTGCTATTATCGCCGTTCGCCTTGTTCTCGCTGATCTTACTGTTGCCGGACATGGTGAACGCGCACATGTCCGCCACGAACACACCGCCACCCTGCTTCTGCGTCGTGTTCCCGCTGATCTCACTGTCGCCGGACATGGTGAACTAACAAGAGGTATCCACGTACACGCCGCCGCCGTTGCCCTCATTGCCGGTCGTCTTGTTCTCGCTGATCTTGCTGTTGCCGGACATGGCGAACGTGCCGGTCGTCCCCGTCACGTACACGCCTCCGCCGTCCTTGATTGCTTCGTTCCCGGTGATCGTGCCGCCCTCCATGGTGAACGTGCCATACTCCAGGAACACGCCGCCGCCGTAAGTTAAATATGTATTACAATTTCCCCCTTCCCCGGCGTTGACGCGGAAATGATGGTTTGGGGGATGCGCGCTGTTTGCGAGAGATGAAATTCTGAATTATTGGGGAGATGCGGCAGCCCAAAGCCTTCCCCAGGCAGCGAAGCTGCCGGTTCAGGGGGAGGTGGATTTCCCGGAAAACGCTTGCGTTGTTCCAAGGCGGCAAGCCTTTGGGCTTGCCGGTTTCGCCGAAGGCGAAACTGCCACGGCTCAAATCAAAGATTTGAGGCGCGGCACCGTTGGAAGACGGATGAGGTCGTTCTCCTGGAAGGAAGCTCGCAAAGCTTCGATACCGCAGGGGGAACGACCTCTTCCGACCTCGCTGACGGCAGCAAGCTGCCTGCTCGGCCACCTACCACGGGCCTGCCGGCCCCATCTCGCTGAAAAATGTCCACTGGACATTTTTCCGGGCGCTCGATGCCCCTGAAACGCTCCCTTCGGTCGCTGGGGAAGGCTTTTGGATGCGGCACTGTTCCCTCGTCACCCCGCCAAATCAGAAGTTGCCCCGCTTCCCACAAAGCCAGGGGCCGCCCAATCGGGCGGCCCTGCCGGTTGTTCGTCCTTTCGTTTACTTCACATATTCCGCGGCGTTCCTGCCGGCCTCGAGGCCGAAGGTCATGCCCAGGGACAGGGAGGAGCCGGAGGCGGGGTATTCCACATTGTAGAAGCCGCCGTTGGCCACCTCGCCGGTGGCGTACAGGCCGGGAATGGCGCTTCCGTCGTCCTTCAGCACCCGGGCGTCGGTATCGATCACCAGGCCACCCATGGAGCCGATGGTGGTAGGCTTCACCATCACGGCGTAGTAGGGCGCTTCCTTCAGGTCGGGGTCCTGGGCGATGGCGTCCGCCAGCTTGGCGGCGTCCATGCCGGTGGCCTCGGCCAGAGCCTCCACGGTATCGCCCTTCCAGCCAAAGCCCACGGCCACGGCAGCCTCGGCGGTCTCGGCCCCGGCAGCGTCGTACAGGCCGTAGAAGTGGTCCACGCCCAGCTCCTTGATGGCGGTGTAGGTGATGGGATAGTCGATCACCTTGCTGACGAAGGTGCCGTCGGGCTGTACGTAGCTGCTGCAATACATGGCCACGGCGTTCATGCCGCTGGCGGGCAGCGAGCCATCCACGAAGTCAAAGCCGATCACGCCGCCCTTGAACTCGGTGGCAGCGCCGATGGCCATGCCCATGTTGATGCCGTCGCCCACGTTGCCCTTGCTGGAGAGCGGGAAGTCGTTCTCGGCGACAGGGGAATATTGGGCCTTCATCTCCTTGCTGGCGTCGAAGCCGCCGGTGGCCAGGATCACGCTCTTGGCGGTGATCTCGTAATCGGCGGTCTTGCCCTCGGCCTTCGCGCCGGTGATGGCGCCGTCGTCGCCCACCAACAGCTCGGTGCCCCGCACGCCGCAGAGCACATCGACGCCCAGTTCGTTCAGCTTTTCAAGCATCGGGTTCACCAGCGCCGCGCCGGTCATGCCCACGCCCTCGGCCGTCATGGAGAAGCGGGCGCGGGGCTCGGGGGCGGTGCCCGCGGGCACGGTCATCAGCCACTGCACGCCCAGGCTCTCCAGCCAGGCGATGGTGTCCAGGGCGTTGTCGGCGTAGAAGGCCAGCAGCTCTTCATTGGCGTTGCCACCGGCGCGGTCCATGTAGTACTGCACCATGGCGGCCTTGTCATTCTCGTCCACGGGGGCGTAGACGATGCCGGCGCTGGTGACGGCGGAGCCGCCGGGGATATCCTGCTTCTCGATGACCAGCACGTTCGCGCCGGCCTCCGCCGCGGCGATGGCGGCGGACAGGCCCGCGGTGCCGCTGCCCATCACGAGCACGTCGCACTCCAGGGCCTCGCTGGTCTTCTCGGGGGCCGCCACCTTCGCGGTCATGGCCTCGGGGGCGTTCGCCTGCTTCAGCGCCGCGTTCACCGCCATGCGGAAGTAGGCGGAGGTCACCGTCGCGCCGGAGACGCTGTCCACGCCGGAGGTGTTGTTGTCGATCATCTCCATGGTCATGATGTCGATGGCCCTGCCGCCCAGCTCGGGGGTTTCGGGGCAATCCTTCACCACGATGTCGGAGATCACGCCGCCCTCGATCACCACGGTGACGTTCAGTTCGCCGTAGAAGCCGGGGCTGGTCACGGTGTACTCGCCGTCCGTCGCGCCTTCGGCCAGGGCCATGCCGCCCAGGGCCAGCATCGCGCACAGCATCAATGCCAACAGTTTCTTCATGGGGTCTCCTCCTTCTTGTCGGTCGGTCCTTCATTTGCCAGGCTTTCCTTGTATTCCCCGATCGCCGCAATGGCGTCGGCGAAGCGCTCCCGCATCTCGGCCTCACCGATATTGAGGTGTTCCGCGCACTGCCGCAGCACCAGCGTGGGCCGGGTCCTGACGTTGGACATCAGGTTCTTCAGATTGGTCTGGTACCGCGACTGGGTGACATCCACCTTGGCCAGGTAGTCCGGCAGAAGGGGCTTGATGCGCTGGTACTGTTCCTGCACCGCTTGGGCCATGGCCGCGCTGGAAAGATAAGTGGACAGGGCGTGGTTCAAATTCTCCAAAAACTGTTCCCGCAGCCTGTCGTTGCCCAGGACCGCGTTGAACAGCTGGGCGCTGGTGCCCTGGGCCATCAGCTCAAAGCCGTTTACGCTGTTCATGCCGTCCCGCAGGCCCCGGTCCAGGTCGTACAGCACCCAGCGCCACTTGCCGTCGGCGTTTGTGTTGCGGTAGCGCTTTACGTTCACGGTGTCCGGCGGCGCGTACACGCAGTAGAGGGTGGCGTATTCAATGAAATTGTCGATGTCCACCTCCGCGGTGATGCGGTCGTAGACCTCCTGGGTGTTGGCGTCGCGCTCGCCGAGCCAGGTTCGCAGGGCGGCGTAGGCTTCATTGGAACCCTGCACGACCTCCGCGCCGCTCTTGACCAGGTCCAGCGCGGCTTCCTGCCCATCCCAGCCCTCGCGGCGGGCCAGCGAGAAGGGGCTGACGTTCTCCCGCACATACATGGCGCTGTAATATTCGCCGTTCAGGTAAACCACGCTCTCCTCGGCCTCCATGTACATCACGCTGGTGTTTGCCGCCTGCCGGGTCAGCACCACGTCCCGCATGAAGGTGTACTTGAAATCCTGCCCGGAATAGCGCAGTATGAAGGCCTCGTACTCATCCCAGGGCCGCGTGCGGAAGAGGGGATAATCAAATTTCTTCGCGCCGTACCGGCCCTTGGCCATGACCTTGAAGCTCTTCAGCTCAAAGGCGCGGGTGTTCCTGCCGTGCAGCTTGATGCCGCACTCCTGGGAAATCGCCGTCTCCCCCGCCCCGGTGAACAGCTCCACGTGGGCCTCCCGCTCCCAGTCCATCCAGAAGTTCGCGCCATGGCCGTAGTCGCCGTGGGGATACTTCTCCTCGGGATGGAGCCCCATGACCATGATGCCCGTCTCGTCGCTGTACAGGCCGGCGGGATCGGAGACCAGCGAGATCACGTAGGGCACGTCGCCGGCGTTGTTCACGTCGAACAGGTAGCTCTGGGTGTCCATGATCGAGGGCAGGTGGCCTTCCTCGTACACCCGGGTGCGCAGGATCGTGGTGCCGTCTACCGGGATGGGGCTGCCGTCGTAGAGCAGCTTGTCCTCGCCGGGATCGGTGCAGTCCAGCGTATAATAGATGCGCGCGCCGGGGCTGGCCGTCAGCGCGACCTCGATGTGCTCGCCAGAGGTGTGCAGCCCGCCCATCGCCGAGTATTGCGCCCCCTGGGCAGGGCCCAGCAGCGCCTTTTCGCCGTTGGTGGCCAGGGGCGTGCCGGAGGGGAAATAGCCGCAGCCGCCGGATTCGTCCCGGCCATAGGCGACGCCCGCGTACTGCTGGGGCAGGTACAGGCTGTCGAGTATGCCGCCGGTGGCGTCGCACAGGCTGACCGCGCAGCCGCCGTCGGCGGGCAGGGCGAAGGGGGCGGACAGGTAGCCGCCGGTGGGCGCGGCGCCATCCCCCACCAGGAACACCGCCAGCCAGCCGTGGGCAGGAATGGTCGTCCCCGCAGGGAACTGCCACTTGCGGGGATGGCTCAGCTTGTCGGAGAGGCCCCAGCCGCCCACGTCCACGTCGGCAGCGCCGTCGTTGTAAAGCTCCAGCCAGTCGCTCTTTTCGCTGACCGGATTGGCCATGATTTCGCTGATGAACACCTTCCCGACGCGCTTGCCGCGGTCTTCGGCATCCAGCGCCAGCGCCGCCTCCAGCGTATTCGGCCGGTTCGGCGTGGGCGGCAGCGCGGTGCCCCAGCCCTCGTCCACGGTCCAGGACAGGGCCTGGCCCATTTGCAGCTCGGGCACCGTGACGATACCGATCATCTTCCCATCGGGCCGGGACAGGTACACGCTCTCGCCTTTGGACAGCTTGAAGCTGGCGTGCAGGTGGGCCGGATCGTCCCGCCGGTCCTCGCCGGAGCAGTGGATGGCCAGCACCCCGCCCGCGGGCAGGGTGACCGCCGGAAAGCGCCACTTGTTGGGCTTGCCGGCGTTGTCGGACAGCCAGTAGCCCTCCAGGCTGATGTCCTGATCGCCGCGGTTGGCGATTTCGATATAGTCGTGATACGCGCCCTCCGCGTCGGGGAAGACGGTGGTATTGGCGCACATCAGCTCGTTCAGCGCCACGTCGGAGGCCTCCAGGGTCGCACCCTTCTGGCTGGCCAAAGCGTTCGCCCGGCCCGGGGTCGGCTCCGCGGTCACCGACCACGCGTCGTCATCATCCCGGCAGAAGGATTCGTCCGCCTGCATGGCGGGCACCTCCACCTCGTCCAGCAGCCGCTGGGCGGAATCGTACAGGTAGAGCGTGTGCGCCCCGGACTTGGGCAGCCGGAAGGGGGCGTGCAGCGCGCCGTCCGTGGCCGCCGTGCCCAGGCCGTCGGCGTAGACCAGCAGGAACTCCCCCGGCTCCATGCGGATGTCGGGGAACACCAGCGTCTTGGTCAGCTTGGTATCCCGGGTCAGGCACAGCCCGCGCAGCGACACCGGGTCGTCGCCGGTGTTTTCCAGCTCGATCCACGCGGGACCGCCACTGTCGCCGCCCGGCAGGGTCAGTGCGTTGTGGTTCTGCACCTCGCTGATGCGCACACCCTCCAGCCCCTCGGTGGCACGGGCCTTGAGCGCGCCCCAGCCGTTCCGATCCATCAACCCGCCCGCCAGGATCGCCAGCGCACCCGCGATGGCCAGCAGCGCAACCAGCCTGCGCCAGCCTCGCCCCTTGTTTACGTTGCGTCTGTTCATCTTTTGCCTCTGATTCATTATGCAATCACGCCGTATCGGGCGCAAAGTATACCTCACCGTTTGGATTATATCACAACCCCGCCAGCCCTGACAATCCCTTCGGGGAAACAAACAAATTCTGATTTGTCGCTGAGGCGACAAATCAGAATTTGAGTGGCTAGTGGCCAGTGATTAGTGGCTAGTGAAGGAGGAAATCCTTGCGGATTTCTT
>CADBVG010000024.1 GCA_902798105.1 uncultured Eubacteriales bacterium | reverse complement strand
AAGAAATCCGCAAGGATTTCATCATTCACTAGCCACTAATCACTAGCCACTAGCCACTCAACTTCTGATTTGTCGCAACGCGACAAATCAGAAGTTGTCTTCTTCCGCCACACCAGGCTATTCCCCCTGCTTTATGCTTCTCAGCTCGGCAGCGAGGGCGTCGTACTGGTTGGACAGGGCTTGGGGATCGTCGCCCTTCTTTGGGGCAGCCATCCGTCCGGCCAGGGCGGCCATGCGCATCTCAAGGGCTGAGATCTGCAGCCGCGCGGCCTCGGCATCGCGGTCCCGGTCGGCTTCCGCTTCCATTGCGTCGAGGGTCCCCTCAAAGGTGGACAGCCTGCCGCCGGACAGGGTCAGCACCCGATTGGCGACGGCGGAGACGAAGGCCCGGTCGTGACTGACGAACAGCAGTGTGCCACCGTAGCCAGAGAGCAGCGCCTCGAGGGCCTGCAATGTAAACATGTCCAGGTGGTTGGTGGGCTCGTCCAGGATGAGCAGGTTCGATTCGCCCAGCAACAGCCTGGCCAGCGCGACCTTTGCCCGCTCGCCGCCGGAGAGCACGCGCACTGTCTTGAATACGCTGTCGCCCCGCAAATTGAGCCGCGCAAGTACCGTCCTGGCGACGGATTCGGGAAGTGAGGAATCGGACATCGCGTTTTGCAGCGCGGTGTCATCCGGGCACAGCGTGCGGGCATGATCCTGGTCGAACCATCCTACGCGCGCCTGGGGATTCAGCCGGATCGCGCCCGTAAAGCGCGTGCCGGGAGAGGGTTCGCCCCTCAATGCCCGCAGCAGCGTGGTCTTGCCGCATCCGTTTTCGCCCATCAGCGCCGTGCGCGAGCCTGTGGGCAGTGTAAAGTCCGCCCCGGCCAGCAGCGTTTGTTTGCCGGCAGTAAGCTGTTTACAGCGCACGGATAGCGTCGCCTTTGCCGCGATGGGATGGGTCACGCCCAGCGCCATGCGGATTTCCGGCAGGTCCCGCGGACGCTCTTTTTTCTCCAATCGCTCCAGTCGGTTTTCCAGCACCTTTTTCGCATGGCTCTGGTGCAGCACGGCGTTGGTGTATTCGTGGGTATGCAGTCGCGCCTCGCTGTTTCCCATGCGCTTGGGCGCCTTTTTAACCGAAGCGGCCCACTCGCTTTTTCTTTGAATCGCCTTCCGAAGCCGCGCCTGCTCCGCGCGGTATTGATCGTATTCAAATTGCTGGCGCTCCCTGCGGCGCGCCTGCTCCGCCTGCCAGTCGTCGTAGCCGCCCGGGAAGTCGGAAAGCGTGCCGTTTTCCAGGTACAAAACCCGGGTGCACAGTGCCCGCAGCAGCGCCCGGTCGTGGGAGACCAGTACCAGCGCGCCGGTGTGCGCCTCGAGGCGCTGGCGCAGTCGGGCAATGCCGTCGGCGTCCAGGTCGGTGGTGGGCTCGTCAGCCAACAGCAGCGGCGCGTCACCGGACAGTGCCCCGGCGATGCGTCGACGGGTCTGCTCGCCGCCGGACAGGCCTTCCCGGGCATCAGGCGCCCGAAATACCGAGGCGAGGCGGGCGTTGGCGGCGAGGCGGGTGTCGCCGGACTGGCGAATCAGTGCCGCCGGAGCGTACCGCCGCACGTCCCCGCTGTCCGGGGCCAGTTCGCCGGCGAGAATGGCCAGAAGCGTGGACTTTCCCGCGCCGTTCTCGCCCACCAGCGCCACGCGCTCGCCGTCGCAGATGTGCAGTCGCTCGATATCCAGCACGGTTTGTTCGCCGTAGATTTTTGAGATATGATTGGCTTCCAGTAGAATCCTGGACATAAAAAACACTCCCTCCTGCCGGGGAGGGAGCGCAAAAAACGCCGGGCGTGACACATGCCGCCGCAGACGCCCAGGGCGTCCGGCCGTGAAAAAACGCAACCTCCACGCGGCGGCAAAATAAACCCTCGCATTCGCGACGGGGGATTTATTTTTCCTGCCGGATGTCAGCTGCGGATCTTCATCAGTCTGTGTTTACCTGCCTTTCATCGGATGGGGGCATTATAGCAGACGAAACCGGAACTGTCAATAGTGAAAAATGCTGCCCTTGACGCTGCCCTTGCAGTAGTGATATAATAATCCGGACTTTGTGCGATTGTGAACGGAGGGATCGGCCGATGGACCTGGACGCGCTGGGGAAGTGGCTCGGCTGGCTGTTGATGGCGGGGTATATCGCCCTCACCGCCATGGAATTGCCCCGCTTTTTTACCTCTGCGTTGGGGCCCGCAACCGAAGCGATTCCGACGGTCCAAGCGCCTGCATCCCGGCGCAGGCTGCTGGGCGAGGTGCTGGCGGCGTTTTTGATCTCCCGTTTGCTGGTGGCGCTGGTGTGCGCGGTGGGCTTTTGGATCCAGCAGAAGACCCTGTCCGGCTTCTTCGACGCACTTTGGAATAACCTGTTTCCATGGGACGCCTGGCACTATATCGATATCATTGAAAACGGGTATGTCGCCTCGGGAGAGGCGCAGCTGTTCATCGTGTTCTTCCCGTTTTATCCGATGGTTTGCCGGTGCCTGACGCTGATGACGGGCATCCCCGCCACGACCGCGGCGCTGTTGGTGTCCAACGCGGCGCTGGTGGGATGTGGCGCGGTCATGTACCGATTGGCGGAGATGGACGGCGGCCCGATATTGGGCCGGCGGGCGATGCTGCTGTTGATGTTCTGCCCGATGACCTACTTCTTTTCCATCAGCTATTCGGAATCTACATTTTTGCTGGTGACGCTGCTGACGGTGTGGTTCGCCCGCAGGCGGCGCTTTGGCCTGGCAGTGCTGTTCGGCGCGCTGGCCTCCGGTGCGCGGCTGCTGGGCATGACCACGGCCATCCCCATATTTTGGGAGCTGCTTCGCGATTGCCGGGAGCGCCACGGGGAGGCTGCTGTGACGCCCGGGGAATACGCCCGCTGGATCGCGGTGAGCGTGCTGAAGGTACTGCCGGTCAGCCTGGGCTTTTTGGGCTACCTGAGCCTCAACTGGCACCTGTTCGGCAACGCGACCCAGTTCATGGTATTCCAGCGGGAGCACTGGTTCCAGGAATTTGGCCATCTGGGCCGGACCTTCCAGTATTGCCTGTACAATTCGGTGTTCTACGACGATTACCTGTACCAGCTGGGCGTCTGGCGGCCCCAGGTGCTGCTGCTCATCGCGGTGCCGCTGCTGGTGCTCTGGCGCAGGAAGCGGCAGCGGCCCGGGAATGTGGCCTATACGCTGGTGTACCACTACGTTTCGTTTGCCCCTACCTGGCTGCTCAGCGGCCCGCGCTATGCCGCCTGCAATTACGCGCTGTACCCGATGCTGGCGGGCATTCCGAAGCGACGCCGGGGCTTCGCCGTCATGCTGGCGCTGGAGTGCGTGCTGCTGGCCTACATGACCTGGATCGGGCTGTGGCTGGGTAAAGTTTATTAATATCGAAAGGTCAATGATTATGGACTGGATGGAATACACGGTGCTGACCACCACAGAGGGGTCGGAATTGATCTCCCAGGTGCTGCTGGACGCCGGCAGCACGGGTACGATGATCGAGGACAGGAATGACGTGGCCGCGAACCAGCGCCCCGAGGGGCAGTGGGACATCATCGACGAGGCCATCGCCGAGCGCATTGGCGATGATGTGAAGGTCACGGGCTACTTTGAGATGGATGAAAAGCTGGCCGACCGCATCGCCTTCATCGAGGGCGAGCTGCGCCGCCTGCGGGGCATGGACCTGGGCATGGACCTGGGCAAGCTGGAGGTGCTGCGCCACGACGTGGCCGAGCAGGACTGGACCGAGAGCTGGAAAGCCGCCTTCAAGCCCTTCCGCCTGGGGGCCCACATGGTGGTCCGGCCCAGCTGGGAGAAGGTGGCGCTCCAGCCCGGAGACCATGAGATCGAGATCGATCCCGGCATGGCCTTCGGCACCGGCACCCACGAGACCACGGGCATGTGCGTGGAACTGGTGGAGAAGTTCGTGAAGCCCGGGGACCGGGTCATCGACATCGGCACCGGCACCGGCATACTGGCCATCGCGGCGGCCCACATGGGCGCGAAGCCGGTGCTGGCCACCGACCTGGACGCCGTGGCTGTGCGGGTGGCGGCGGAAAACATGAAGATCAATGGCTTCGGCGATGTGATCGACGTGCGCTGCGGCGACCTGCTGGAGGTGGTGGAGGAATCCGCCGATGTGGTGATCGCCAACATCATCTCAGACGTCATCATCATGCTGGCCAAGCCGGTGCGGCAGCGCATTGTGGACAATGGCCTGTTTATCTGCTCCGGCATCTCCGTGGAGCGGCGGGACGACGTGCTGCGCGCCCTGGCCGAGGCACGCTTCGAGGTGGTGGACGCCCCCATCCGGGGCGAATGGTGCGCCATGGCGGCGAAGAAGCTGCGGGGCGACGATTGACATGCACAGCTTTTACATCGAAGCGCCGGTGGACGGCGTGGCGACATTGCCCCCCGAGGAGGCGAAGCACGCGTTGAAGGTGCTGCGGCTGCGGCCCGGGGATGAAGTCTGCGCCATGGACGGCGCGGGCAGTCGCTGGCGGGGTGAAATCGGCATAATCGACGGCAGCCGCGTGTCGGTAAAGCTGCTGGAATCCCTGGCGGACAACGAGGCGCCGGTGCGGGTGACCGTCTATGAGGGCCTGCCCAAGGCGGACAAGCTGGATTTCATCGCACAAAAGCTGACGGAGCTGGGCGCGGCGGCGCTGGTGCCCGTGCGGATGGAGCGCTGCGTGGTCAGGCTGGACGACAAAGACGGCGAAAAGCGCCGGGAGCGCTTGGACAAGATCGCCCGGGAGGCCGCCAAGCAGTGCGGGCGGGGCGTGCCCCTGCGCGTCGCCGCGCCGATGGACTGGCGGGTGGCGTTGCGGGCGATGGAAGGCCATGACCTGTTGCTGATTCCCTGGGAGGAAGCCAGCGGCACGCGGATCAGGGATGCTTTCGCGTCGGCACCCGAGGCCCGGGACATCGGCATCGTGATCGGCCCGGAGGGGGGCATCACCCCGGCGGAGGTCGAGGCGATGGTTGCCACCGGAGGGCGCTGCGTCACCCTCGGGCCCCGCATACTGCGCACCGAAACCGCCGCGGTGGTGTCCGCTGCGCTGGTCATGCAGCTTTGGGGGGACGTTTAGGTGAATGAGGAATGAGGAATGAGGAATGAGGAATGACGGGGCAGCGGACGCTCAGAGGACTTTCGATACCGACAGCACGGGAAAAACCATCGCAACCTACACGTTGGGCTGCAAGGTGAACCAGTACGACACCGAGGCCATGCTGGAGCGCTTCGAGGCCGCGGGTTATCGCGCGGTCAGCTTTCAGGACGCGGCCGATGTCTACCTGATCAACACCTGCACCGTCACCGGCACCGGCGACCAGAAGTCGCTGAAGACCATCCGACGCGTGGCCCGGGAGCACCCGGAGTGCGCCATCGTGGTATGCGGCTGCCTGGCCCAGCGGGAGGCGGAGCGCCTGGCGGCCATGGACAACGTGGCCCTCGTGTTGGGCGTACAGCGCCGGGGCGAGGTCGTTGAGTTGCTGGAATCCGCGCTGGCAGCGGGTAAGCCCCTGAATGCCGTGGCCCCGCTGAAGGGCGCGGGGTTTGAAAGTCTTTTCATCTCCCGCCACGAGGGCAAGACCCGGGCCACCATGAAGATCCAGGAGGGCTGCGACCGGTATTGCAGCTACTGCATCATCCCCAGCGTGCGGGGGCCGGTGCGATCGATGCCGCTGGAAGCCGTGGCCGCCGAGGCCACGCGGCTGGGCAAAGCCGGGTATCGGGAGATCGTGGTCACGGGCATCCACCTGGCCAGCTACGGCCGGGAGACGGGCGATACCCTGATGGACGCCATCCGCGCCGTACACGGCGCGCCGGGGGTACGCCGGGTGCGGCTGGGCTCGCTGGAGCCGGTAACCGTGACGGAGGATTTTGCCCGGGAGGCTTCGGAATTGCCGGGCCTGATGCGTCAGTTTCACCTGTCGCTGCAATCCGGCAGCGCGGGGGTGTTGAAGCGGATGCGCCGCCGCTACACGCCGGAGGAATACCGCGCCGCCGTGGAAACGCTGCGTCGCTTCATGCCCGACTGCGCCGTGACCACCGACGTGATCACCGGCTTTCCCGGCGAGACGGAGGCGGAATTTGCCGAGACGGTGGCTTTCGTACAGGAGGTCGCCCTGGCCCGCATCCACGTATTTCCGTATTCCCGGCGCAAGGGCACCGTGGCCGACGCCATGCCCGACCAGGTGGACGAGGGCGTGCGGCGGGCCCGCACGAAAAAACTGATCGCGGTCGGGAACCAACTGGAGCAACAATTCGTCCAAGGACTGGTAGGCACCTGCCAGCAGGTGCTGTTCGAGCAGGCCGCGGGCGAAGGACTGAGCGAGGGCTACACCGGCCAGTACGTGCGTGTGCGGGCTGAAGCCAAGCCCGGCGAGCTGTGCCGGGTGCGCATCGACGGCGCGGAGGGCACGCTGGCCCACGGGACCGTCATCGAACACGAACAGGAGGAAGATACCGATGAGTGACTGTCTGTTTTGCAAGATCATCGCCGGGGAAATCCCAGGGAACACCGTATTTGAAAACGACAAGGTGTACGCCTTCCGCGACATCAATCCCCAGGCCCCGGTGCACGTGCTGGTGGTGCCGAAGAAGCACATGGACAACATCCTCCAGTGCGACGCCGAGACCGCCGCGGCTCTGACTGACGCCGTGCAGCAGATCGCCGCCAGCGAGGGCGTGGCCGAGAGCGGCTTTAGGCTCGTCAGCAACTGCGGCAGGGACGGCGCCCAGTCGGTGAACCACCTGCACATCCACCTGATGGGCGGCAAACAGCTGCCCGAGCGGATGGGATAAGCAACCCAAAAGAATGGGATAGGTTAAATAATTGGGTCAATTCCATTCAAGGGTTGACGAGTACACGCCTTATGCGGTATAATAACCATTGTGGCGAACCCCATGCTACATTGGCTATGCCATTCAATCGCGAGGGGAGGGAAAGCACATGTCCGAGGTACGCATTCGGGAAAATGAATCATTGGAAAGCGCGCTGCGTCGTTTCAAGCGCAAGACGGCTCGTGATGGCATTCTCGCAGAAGCACGGAAAAGGGAACATTACGAAAAGCCCAGCGTAAAGCGTAAAAAGAAGGCTGAAGCTGCTCGTAAGCGCAAATATTAAACCAATGAAAGCCCCTCTGGTCGCCCGGAGGGGCTGTTTTCAATCACTTGTTTTCATTCTTAGGGATATTTCTACATATACATTGAATTGAAACAACAGGGTCACACGGATTGGTTCGCTTTTTGGCGAATTCTATATAATATATCGGAGAACTGAATATGCATTATAAGATGCTGCTCTGGCCCCATGCCAATGCCCGCTATCAGAACGAGACGCTGAAGCTGGCAGCGGCGGAGCTTGAACTGATGCTGGCGCGCCTCGCCCCCGGCGCCGAGATCGCCGTGGACGAGCGCTTGGACATGCCCTGCCTCGACATAGGCGTAAATGGGCCGCTGGACGCCGCTGTGATTGAAGCGCTGCGCAGCCATTCGCTGCTCTACGGCCTTTTCGAGGATCAGGACGGCCTGCTGCTGCCGATCGCCGGGCGGGCCGATGCCGCCGTGGGGCGGGATTTGCCGGCGATCCTGAAGTACAAGGGCAAGACGAACGAGCTGTTCCTGCAAATGCTGATCAACGCGGCGCTGTATACTGGGGCGTTTTGGCAGTCCGACGCGCCCCTTTCGATGCTCGACCCCATGTGCGGTCGGGCCACGGGGCTGTTCGTCGCGGCCAACTACGGCTGGGACACCCTGGGTGCGGATGTGGACCGGGGCGATCTCAAGGAAGCGGAGCAGTATTTCAGGCGCTATCTGGAATATCACCGCTTCAAGCATAACGTTACCCGCCTGTCGCGTACCCTGAAGCAAGGGGGCAGCGCGGCAGAATGCCGGTTTGAGTACGCTCCGGAGGCCCACGATCAGCGGCGGGCGCTGAGCCTGGTGTGCCTGGACGCCGCGCACTCCGCGGGCGCGCTGGGCAGGAACGCCTTCCACGTCATCGCCTGCGACCTGCCCTACGGCGTGCGCCACGACGCCCAGCTGAGCCGGGGCACGAAGGCGAAGGGCAACTGGCTGGAGACGCTGATCGGGCGGGCGCTGCCCGAGTGGAAGGCGGCGTTGAAGCCCGGCGGCGCGATGGCGCTTTCCTTCAACGCCCAGAACATGAAGCTGGAGCGCCTGCGGGCCCTGATGGAAAGTGCGGGCCTGGAGGTCATGCGGGGCGGCATATATGACGGATTTGCCCACTGGGTGGAGCAGGCCATCACCCGGGACATCGCCATTTGCAGGAAACCAATGTGACGCACTTTTTTTACACATCGTTGAGCATCGAACCATCATCCCATCGGAGGTAACCTATGGATTATCAGTCCCTGAACCAGAAGACCGTCGTGGAATTGCGCAGCCTGGCCAAGGAAATGGGCGTAAAGATTCCGGCGGGTACCAACAAAGGCACATTGATTCAAATGCTGCTCGAAGCGGAAAAGGGTCGACAGGCTTCCGCACCCAAAAACGGCGCTGAGGCGGCGAAGCCAGAGAGCCGCCGGGGCCGGGGCAAGCGCGCCGCGTCTGAGGACAAGGCGAAGAAGCCCACCGCCGAAGCATCGAAGGCATCCGGGGCAAAGGAAAAGAAAGCTGATGCCGAAGCGTCGAAGACTTCCGAAGCGCAGATCAGTGGCCCTGCCGTTGAAGCAATAAAGACTTCCGAAGTAAAGGTCGGCAAGTCCGAAGCGGAAGCCGGGAAGGCCACGGTAGCCCCGGCAAAGAGGTCCGCTGCAGTTGCTTCGCAGCCCGTTGCCACAAAGGCAGACCCGGAAACCCTGGCAAAGGCCGAAGCCCCGCAGACGCAACCGCAGCCGGCGGAAACGAACCAGACTGCGAACGCAGGCGTTCGGGGCAGGACGATGATGCCGACGCGGATGAATCTTAGGCCGATGGGCGAGGGCCAGCCGCGACAGGGACGGTATCAGAATTGGAATACGTCGCGCACAGCTCAGGGCGATGCCCGGCCCCAGCGCCCGCAGCAGCTTAACGTGGGTGGCGTCGCACGGCCCATGAATCCCCGCTTTGGCAGGCAGGACAACCGTATGCCCGCCCAGGCATGGGAGGACCGGGATTTTCAGCGCCGCGCACCCCAGCAGAACGCGGCAGCGCAGCCTGAGAACGCCCAGGCGGAACACCAGGAGCGCCAGCGTCCCGAGGGCTACTACAATCCCGAGCTGAAGACCTCCAATCCCGCCGTGCCGGAGATGCTGGCTTCGGGCGAGTGCGGCGACGGCGCGGGCGTGCTGGAGCTCCAGCCCGACGGCTATGGCTTCCTGCGGGCAGAGAACTGCCTGCCGGGGCCGAATGACGTGTATATTTCCATCGCCCAGATTCGCCGCTTCAACCTGCGCAACGGCGACCATGTGGTGGGCAAGACCCGCGCCCAGCGGGAGGGGGATCGCTACAGCGCCATGATGTACATCACCGAGGTGAACGGCGAGAGCCCTGAGAAGGCCGCCGAGCGCCCCCGGTTCGAGGACCTGGTGCCGATCTATCCCGACCACCGGATCAGGCTGGAGCCCCCGGTCGGCAAGGGCGACCTGTCCCTGCGGCTGATTGACATGCTGGCCCCCATCGGCAAGGGACAGCGTGGCATGATCGTGTCCCAGCCCAAGGCGGGCAAGACCACGCTTCTGAAGAAGGTGGCCAACGCCATCACCGACCAGTACCCCGAAATACACCTGATCGTGCTGCTGATCGACGAGCGACCCGAGGAGGTCACGGACATGCAGCGCTCCATCAAGGGCGAGGTGATCTACTCCACCTTCGACGAGGAGCCCGACCACCACACCCGCGTGTCGGAGATGGTGCTGGCGCGGGCGCAGCGGCTGGTGGAGATGGGCAAGGACGTGGTGGTGCTGTTGGATTCCATCACCCGGCTGGCCCGGGCCTACAACCTGACCATTACGCCCACGGGCCGGTCCCTGTCCGGCGGCCTGGACCCAGGAGCGCTGTTCCGGCCCAAGCGCTTCTTCGGCGCGGCCAGGAACATCGAAAACGGTGGCAGCCTCACCATCATCGCCACCGCCCTGGTGGAGACGGGCAGCCGAATGGACGACATCATCTTCGAGGAATTCAAGGGCACTGGCAACATGGAGCTGCACTTGGACCGCAAGCTTTCGGACCGACGGGTGTTCCCGGCCATCGACCTGCTGAAATCGGGCACGCGGCGGGAGGAGCTGCTGCTGTCCGAGGACGAAATCAACGGCGAATACCAGGTGCGAAAGATGCTGGGCAGCCGCCAGCAGGAGATGTACGAGCAGCTGATCGACCTGATGAGCAAGACCGCCAGCAACGCCGAGTTCTTTTCGAGGCTGAAGGGCTGGTTGGCCGTGTATGAAAAGGAAGGGTATTCCCTTGGGAAATGAGGAATGAGGAATTAGGAATGAGGAGTGGTGGTGCCCTGAAGGGTCAGCTTTGCGTCGCAAATCCCTCCCGGATTTGTTTGATTCAATAGTTGGATGGCCCGATACGACGCCGTCTCTGCCCAACCAATCAAAGAAATCCGTCAGGATTTCATCATCCATTCCTCATTCCTCATTTCTAATTCCTAATTCAATATTGACGCTCCTTCGACGAAGCTATTAACAACTGTGACAATCGCTTGTAATCCTATCTTTGTAGCGGTATAATCTGGACGGTGAATGAACACCGTTTATCGACAAGGAGGGAGAATCCTATGAGCAAGAAACTGATTGCGGAGGCCATCGGCACGGCGACCCTGGTCATACTGGGCTGCGGCACGGCGATGCTGGTGGGCTGCGACGCCGCGGCAGGCGGCGGCTACATACTCACGGCGCTGGCCTTCGGCCTGACCATCGTGGCGATGGCCTATTCGATCGGCAACATCTCCGGCTGCCACATCAATCCGGCGGTGTCCCTGGGCGTGATGCTCAGCGGCGGCATGGACTTTGGCGAGTTCATCGGCTATGTGTGCGCCCAGTGCATCGGCGCGATCTGCGGCTCCGCGGTGCTGGCGGCAATCTTTGGCCTGGGTCATGTCACCGACATGACCGGCGGCTTTGGCGCGAACGGCCTGGCGGGCGTAAATGGCAATGTGCTGGGCGGTCTGCTGGTGGAGATCGTGCTGACCTTCATCTTCGTCATCGCCATACTGGGCGTTACCAGCAAGCGTGCCGGACACGGCAGCTTCGGCGGCCTGGTCATCGGCCTGACTCTGGTTGTGGTGCACATCCTGGGCATCGGCCTGACGGGCACCTCCGTCAATCCCGCCCGCAGCCTCGGCCCCGCGCTGTTCGCCGCCTTCAGCGGCAACTTCGCGCCCCTGGGCTGCCTGTGGGTGTTCATCGTCGGCCCCTTCCTGGGCGCAGCCCTGGCGGCGTTCACCTACAACTTCCTGCAGAGCAAGTAATATCAGAACGATACAATGCAATCGCCCCCGGAATGCGTTCCGGGGGCGATTGTGTTACAGCGGAAAAGGTATCGCAATCAATAACCGGCCTTCGCAACATGTGAGAAGAAAAAATGGGAAAAACAGTAGACAACCTCGCTATGTTGTGCTATAATATTATACGTTGGTTGATGTGGTGTAATTTTTTGGGACATGATTGTGCGACGCGCACAATGCCCTCAAAATAGTCCCGGCAGGATCCAGGCGCTTCGACCGACACAGAAGGGATGCAAGGCCGCACGCGGCTTGCACAATATAATCAAAGGAGTGTACCCAACTATGAAGAAGATTCTGGCATTGGTACTCTGCGCGATGCTGGCTCTGGGTTGCATCGCGGCCCTGGCCGAAGGCGAACTGGTCGGCGTTTCCATGCCCACCAAGGACCTGCAGCGTTGGAACCAGGACGGCGCCTACATGGAAGAGAAGCTGAAGGAAGCCGGCTATCAGGTTGAGCTGCAGTTTGCCTCCAACGACGTTCCCACCCAGCTGAACCAGATCGAGACCATGATCGACAACGGCTGCCAGGTCATCGTTATCGCCGCCATCGAAGGCTCCTCCCTGGGCACCGCCCTGGACAAGGCCGCCGAGAAGGGCGTCAAGGTCATCGCTTATGACCGCCTGCTGATGGACAACGGCAACGTTGACTACTATGCCACCTTCGACAACTACAAGGTCGGCACCGTGCAGGGCACCTATGTGAAGGACGCTCTGGACCTGGACAACGCGGAAGGCCCGTTCGTGATGGAAATCACCGCTGGCGATCCCGGCGACAACAACGCCCGCTACTTCTATCAGGGCGCCATCGACGTGCTGAAGCCCTACATGGACGCTGGCAAGATCACCGTGACCTCCGGCCAGATCGAGTTCGACCAGGTTGCCACCCCCACCTGGAAGACCGACGTCGCCCAGAAGCGCGCTGAGGATATCCTGACCGCCAACTATGCCAATGGCGAGAACATCGACGTGTGGCTGTGCTCCAACGACTCCACCGCGCTGGGCGTGACCAACGCTCTGGAAGCCAACTACGGCGGCGAGAACTGGCCCATCATCACCGGCCAGGACTGCGACATCGCCAACACCAAGAACATGATCGCTGGCAAGCAGAGCATGTCCGTGTTCAAGGATACCCGCACCCTGGCGGCTCAGGTCGTCAAGATGGTCGGCCAGATCCTGGCTGGCGAAGAGGTTGACGTGAACGACACCGAGACCTACGACAACAACGTGAAGGTTGTTCCCTCCTTCCTGTGCGATCCCGTGTTCGCGGACGCCAACAACTACAAGGAGATCCTGATCGACTCCGGCTACTACACCGAGGACGATCTGAAGTAATTCGGGCTTATGCTCATTGTGATGCAGGCGGGGCTCTCCCGCCTGCATCATTTGGGCATATTCCGGGTTCTGCCCAAACAGAGGCACGGCAACATGATCGGTCTGCCTGCTGAACGACGGCCATTCAGCGGCGTTGCGTACAGATCCTTCGCTTCGCTGGGATGACGGGCCTGGCGGCGCTGTCATCCTGGTGCCAATCCCAGCTGTAATCAGGCAGGGATTGGTATGCGCGAAGCGAAGGATCTGTACACAGAGACAGCATATCGCGCCATGTTGGCGTGAAAATGTGGCGGAACTGTGTCGGAAAAGAATCTGCGGCAGCTTTGGGTTTTCCCATTTGACTGGAGAGCAGGAGGAGAGCAATGGCAAAGATACTGCTGGAAATGAAGAACATCACCAAGACCTTCCCCGGCGTGAAGGCCCTGGACAATGTCAACCTGCAGGTGGAGGAGGGCGAGATTCACGCCCTGGTGGGTGAGAACGGCGCGGGCAAGTCCACGCTGATGAACGTGCTCAGCGGCATCTACCCCTACGGCACCTATGAGGGCGATATCGTCTACAACGGACAGGTCTGCAAGTTTTCAAACATCAAGGATTCGGAAAAGCTGGGCATCGTCATCATTCACCAGGAGCTGGCGCTGGTGCCTGAGATGACCATCGGCGAAAACATGTACCTGGGCAACGAGCGCGGGAGCAAATTCGCCATCGACTGGAATACCACCTACGCCGAGGCCGACAAATACCTGAAGATGGTGGGCCTGCAGGAGAGCAGCAAGGTCCAGGTCAAGACCATCGGCACCGGCAAGCAGCAGCTGGTGGAAATCGCCAAGGCCCTGGCCAAGCAGGCCAAGCTGCTGATCCTGGACGAGCCCACCTCCTCCCTGAACGAGGAGGATTCCCGGGCATTGCTGGATCTGATGCTGGGCTTCAAGAAGCAGGGCATGACGATGATCATCATCACCCACAAGCTCAACGAGGTGGCCTATGTGGCGGACAAGATCACCGTCATCCGCGACGGCACCACCATCGAGACCATCGACAACCACGGTCCCGAGCCGGTCAGCGAGGAGCGCATCATCAAGGGCATGGTCGGCCGCGAGATGACCAACCGCTTCCCGCCGCGCCAGAACGTGAAGATCGGCGATGTCATGATGGAGGTGGACCACTGGACGGTGCACCATCCGCTGTACCCCGAGCGCAAGGTGGTGGACGACGTGTCCATGTACGTGCGCAAGGGCGAGGTCGTGGGCATCTACGGCCTTATGGGCGCGGGTCGCACCGAGCTGGCCATGTCCATCTTCGGCCAGAGCTACGGCGTGAACTTCTCCGGCGAGCTGAAGATCGACGGCAAGCCGGTGAAGATGAAGAAGAGCGTCACCGACGCCATCAAGCACAAGATCGCCTATGTCACCGAGGATCGCAAGGGCAACGGCCTCATTCTCTCCCAGTCCATCAAGGTGAACACTTCATTGGCCAACCTGTCGAGCCTGGCCAGCATGGGCGTCATCGACCAGGATAAGGAGTACGCCGTGGCCGAGGAATACCGCGACAAGCTGAAGACCAAGACCCCCACGGTGGAGCAGCTGGTGGGCAACCTCTCCGGCGGCAACCAGCAAAAGGTGCTGCTGGCCAAGTGGATGTTCGCCGAGCCGGATATCATGCTGCTGGACGAACCCACCCGCGGCATCGACGTGGGCGCGAAGTACGAGATATACTGCATCATCAACGACCTGGCAAAGGCCGGCAAGTCCGTGGTCATGATCTCCTCGGAGCTGCCGGAGGTGCTGGGCATGAGCGATCGCATCTACATTATGAACGAGGGCAAAATGGTCGGCGAGATGAAGGCGGAGGATGCCACCCAGGAGAACATCATGGCGTTGATCCTCCAGTCGGGAAGGGGTGCATGACGATGAGTGAACGCAAAATAAGCGTTGGCGCTTTTTTCCAGAAGTATACCATGGTGATCGCGCTGGTGGTTGTGGTCGTGTTCTTCGCCATCGCCACCGGTGGCGGTTCGCTGAAGCCGGGCAGCATCAACAACCTGATCTCCCAGAACGGCTATGTATTCGTGTTGGCGGCCGGCATGCTGTGTTGCATACTGACCGGCGGCAACATCGATCTGTCCGTCGGCTCGGTGGTCTGCTTTACGGCGTCCATAGGCTGCGTGATGATGGACAGGGGCGCGAACATGTGGCTGGCGGTGCTGGCCATGCTGGCCATCGGCCTGGCCATCGGCGTATTCCAGGGCTTCTGGATCGCCAAGATCCGTGTGCCGGCCTTCATCGCCACCCTGTCGGGCATGTACGCCTTCCGCGGTTTGTCCAACGTGGTGCTGCAGGGCTACCGCGTTGACATCAGCGACGAGAAATTCCTGTTCCTCTTCGGCGGCGGCAGGGATTGCTACATCCCCGATTACATCCGCCAGTGGACGGGGGCGGAGGGCAAGCCCAACCTGACCTGCCTGGCCATCGGCATCATCGCGATCGTGATCTACGTGCTGATGACCATCCGGAAGATTCACGTTCAGAAGAAGCTGAACCTGCACCAGTCCATCCTCGGCCAGGTTATCACCACGGCCGCGATCTCTGCGGTGGTATTCTTTGTGACCTGGCAGATGGCCAGCTTCAGGGGCCTGCCCACGGTGCTGGTCTGGATTGCCCTTGTGCTGGGAATCTACCAGTACATCACCACCAAGACCGCCATGGGCCGCCACCTGTACGCGGTGGGCGGCAATGAAAAGGCCACGGCGCTTTCCGGCGTCAAGACCCGCAACGTGTATTGGTTCGCCTATGCCAGCATCGGCCTGATGGCCGGCCTGGCCGGCATCCTGACGGCGGCCCGCGCAAAGGGCATCGACCCGACCTACGGCGAGGGCTATGAGATGGACGCCATCGCATCCTGCTTCATCGGCGGCGCGTCCGCCTATGGCGGCACAGGCAAGGTGTCCGGCATGATCATCGGCGCGGTGCTGATGGGCGTTATCAACCAGGGCATGAACATGGTGGGCGTCGATTCCAACCTGCAGCGCGTGGTCAAGGGCCTGGTGCTGCTGGCGGCGGTCATCTTCGATGTCATGTCCAAGCGGCAGAAGCGATAGGAAAGGAGGATGGCAATTCATGGAGAAGAAAGTAGTGAATCAATCCAATATCAGGCGATCGAATCCGATTGCCATGTTGAAAAAGAATGCCATGCTCATCATCCTGGTGCTGGTGTATATCTTTTTCACGATCATGACCAAGGGGCGCATGTTTAAGCCCACCAGCTTCGCTTCGCTGATCAACCAGAACGCCTACGTGTACATCCTCGGCTGCGGCATGTTGATGTGCATGCTGACCGGCGGCAACATCGACCTGTCCTGCGGCGCCTTTGTCTGCCTGCTGGGCGCGCTGGGCGGCATGATGATGGTGGTATGGAAGTGGGGCACTGCCCTGTCCCTGGTGGCCATGCTGGCCGTCGGCGTCATCTATGGCTGCGGCCTCGGCGCCCTGATCGCCTACGTGATGGTTCCACCGTGGATTGCGACGCTGGCAGGTTACCTGGCCTTCCGCGGCCTGGGCACCTCCATACTGGGCGTTTCTTCGACGAACTCCATCTCCTTCAAGGACAGCCCGGATTTCCTGAGCATCTTCTCCGGCACGCTGTTCAAGTCGCCCGAGGGCCAGCTGAACATGCCCTGTCTGATCGTGGGCATCGTGGCCGCGGCGCTGGTGGTGCTGCTGGTGTTCAAGAACCGCGCGACCCGTGTGAGGAAGGGCTATGAGGTGGACGCTCTGGAGATGGACGCAGCCAAGAGCATCCTCGGCGCGTTTGTCATACTGCTGGTCATGTACAAGCTGGCGATGGCCGGCGGCATTCCCACCGTGCTGGTCTGGGTGGCAGCAGTCGTGCTGATCTACGCCTTCATTACCAGCAAGACCACCATCGGCCGCCACTTCTACGTGGTGGGCGGCAACATCGAGGCGGCGCGCCTGTCCGGCGTCAACACCCGTCGGATCATGTTCCTGGCCTACCTGAACATGGCGATCCTGACCTCGATATCCGCCATGACGGTCATCTCCCGCTTTACCGCGGCCAATGCCGACGCCGGCAAGAACTTCGAGATGGACGCCATCTCCGCCTGCGTGGTGGGCGGCGTTTCCGCCAGTGGCGGCGCGGGCACCGTGCTGGGCATGGTGATCGGCGCCACGCTGATCGGCGTCATCAACCTGGGCATGTTCCAGATCAACCTGGATGCCAACTACCAGCGCGTGGTCAAGGGCTTTGTGCTGCTGGCTGCCGTGGTGTTCGACATCCTGTCCAAGAAGCGCGAGCGCTGAGTCATATAACCTTGCGGAGCGTCACCTGTATGGGTGGCGCTCTTCTTTCATCGGCGTTGACAAACGGATGTCCGACCGATATAATGGTATGGACGCAACAGTGCCCCGCCCACGCGGGGATAATAGGGAACCGGGTGGAAATCCCGGGCGATCCGGTCACTGTGAGCGGGGAGCGGGCCGCAGACGCCATTGCATTTGATGCTGTGTTATTGGATGCTTCGCTGCGCTCAGAATGATGACGATTGTCCCGCCATCCTGGGCGAAGTCGAAGGATCTTTTCGGATTCTTGTCATGGCATCGGTGTGAGAAGGCGCGGCCAGGCTGTGATCCGCGAGCCAGGAAACCTGCTGTCGCGCAAGGCAAGCGCTTCCGATGAAGGCGGCTTGGCTTCCGGCGACGCGCCGGTTGGCATTGCCATGCCCGCCTCTGTTTGGAGGCGGGCATGTTTTGCATTGCGCGCTATTTCAGCGACGTGGCGGCGTGGACGCCGCCGCTGCATTTGACGGACGGTTGGAGGGTATTATGCCAAACCAGACTGAACAGGGAACCCACAGCACCTTTCTCAGCGAAAACCTGCGCCGCCGGGCGCGCTACCAGATGGTATTCCTGCTTCTGGTGGCGGCGCTGGTGGTGATTACGGTGTTGAACATCAACACGGGCAGCGTGGCCATACCGGTGGGGGAGATCTTTCGCATACTGCTGGGCCAGGCGAAGGACTCGCCCCAGTACAGCATCATCTGGAAGATCCGCCTGCCCCGGATACTGATGGCGGCACTGCTGGGCGGCGGGCTGTCGCTGTCGGGCTTTCTGCTGCAAACCTTCTTCGGCAACCCTATCGCCGGACCCTTCGTGCTGGGCATCTCGTCGGGGGCGAAGATGGTGGTGGCACTGACGATGATCTACGCCCTGCATTTCTTCAGTCATGTCTCCTCCTGGGCGCTGATCGTGGCGGCCTTCGCGGGCTCGCTGATGTCGGTGGGCTTTATACTGCTGCTGTCCCGGAAGCTGAAGCACATGGCGATACTGCTGGTGGCGGGCATCATGATCGGCTACATCTGCTCGGCGGTGACGGACTTCGTGGTCACCTTCGCCGAGGATGCCGACATCATCAACCTGAGGGGGTGGAGCCTGGGGAGCTTTTCCGGCATGAGCTGGGACAACGTGGTCGTGGCCGCGGTGGTGGTGGGCATCACATCGGCGGTGACCTTCACCATGGCCAAGCCAATCGGGGCCTACCAGCTGGGCGAGGCCTACGCCCAGAGCATGGGCGTGAATATCAGGGCGTTCCGGGTGGCGCTGATCGTGGTTTCCAGCTTGCTCTCGGCCACGGTGACGGCCTTTGCGGGGCCGATCTCCTTCGTGGGCATCGCCGTGCCCCACCTGGTGAAGCGGGCGCTGAACACGTCGAAGCCGCTGATCGTCATTCCGGCGGTGTTCCTGGGCGGCGCGGTGTTCTGCATGGGCTGCGACCTGATCGCCCGCATCGCCTTCGCGCCCACTGAATTGAACATCAGCACGGTGACCAGCGTGTTTGGCGCGCCTGTGGTGATTGCCATGATGCTGAGGCGGCAAGGGGGTAAGGCGGCATGAGCGATTTCTATTTTTCCACCCAACAGCTGACCGTCGGCTACGACGGGGTGCCGCTGATCCACGACATCACCATCGACATCGCACGGGGCGAGATCGTCACGCTGATCGGGCCCAACGGCTCGGGCAAGTCCACCATACTCAAGAGCATCACCCGGCAGCTGAAGATGATCGGCGGCCAGGTGTTCATCGCGTCGGAGGAGCTGCGCAGGCTGTCCTATAAGGACCTGTCCACGAAGATGGCCGTGGTGCTGACCGAGCGGATGAAGCCGGAGCTGATGACCTGCCGGGATATCGTGGCCACGGGCCGCTATCCCTACACCGGGCGGCTGGGAATACTGTCGGCAGGGGACGAGGCGAAGGTGGAGGCGGCCATGGCCGCCGTCCACGCGCTGGACCTGCGCAACCGGGATTTCAACGCCATCAGTGATGGCCAGCGCCAGCGGGTGCTGCTGGCCCGGGCCATCTGCCAGGAGCCGGAGATCATCATACTGGACGAGCCGACCTCGTTCCTGGACATTCGGCATAAATTGCAGCTGTTGAGCATACTGCGGGGCATGGCCAAGCAGAAGGGCATCACCGTCATCATGTCGCTGCACGAGATCGACCTGGCACAGAAGATATCCGACAAGATCATCTGCGTCAAGGGCGACCACATCGCCCGGGCAGGGGAGCCGGAGGCGGTGTTCGACGAGGACGCCATACGCGACCTGTACGAGATCGACCAGGGGACCTTCGACCCGGTGTTCGGCAGCATCGAGCTGCCCCGGCCCGTGGGCGAGCCCCAGGTGTTGGTGCTGTCCGCCTGCGGCACGGGCATACCGGTATTCCGCAAGCTGCAAAAGCAGGGCGTGCCCTTCGTGGCGGGCATACTGTATACCAACGACATCGACTACCGACTGGCCCGGGTGCTGGCCATGGAGGTCATAGAAGAAAAGCCTTTCATGCCCATCAGCGACGCTGCCTTTGACCGCGCCCTCTATTGGCTCGACCGCTGTCCCCGGGTGATCAACGCCGGGGTGGAGATCGGGAAGGGGAATGCGAGGATGGCGGAACTGATTGAGAAGGCGAGAGAAAAATTCTGATTTGTCGAGGTGTTGCGGCAGCCAAAAGCCTTCCCCTATGGGGAAGGTGGCGCGTAGCGCCGGATGAGGTCCCCTTACGTGACGAAACAATGCAAGCATTTTTCGTCAAATCCACCTTCCCCACCGGGGGAAGGCCACTTTTGGGGCCTTCGTCAACAGCTCGACAAATCAGAATTTACAGCAAGGCTTCAAACACCCTTACGCCTGCCTCGATCAGCCCGTCGTCGAATTCATACGACTCGGTGTGCAAGCCCGGGCAATCCTCGCCGGCGCCGATGCCGAAATAGACGCCGGGGACTTTTTTCAGCAGCCAGCCGAAGTCCTCGGACCAGCGCATGGGCTCATCCAGCAGCTTGACGGGGAGTCCGGCGGCGTTGAACCGCGCCAGGGCATCATCGTAGTGGTCGTCGTCGTTCGTGGTGTCGGGAAAGGCGTCCCGGATTTCGTAGTTACATTTCAGGCCTGCCACGCGGGAGCCCGCCAGCGCGCGGGCTTCGATTTTTTGGACAAGGGCGTCGATGTCGGCCTTGCGGTGGCCGCGCAGGGTCTGGCATAGCCGCCCCTCATGGGCGGAGATGCCGAAGTCCTCGCCGCCTGCGTTCAGGCCGATCAGCGTGCGCATCAGCAGTCGGTCGTCTCCGCTAAGGATTTCCTCGATCATCTGAGGCGTTTCCAGGGCCAGGCGGCTCAGCAGCCCGATGGGATTCGCGCCGTCGCCGGGGTAAGCGGCGTGGGCGGGCCGGCCGGTCAGGTGGACGATATGGCCGCAGGAGGCGCAGGCGAAGCAGCCACGGCGCATCAGCACCGCGCCCCTTGGGTAGCCGGGAATGTTGTGCAGCGCGTAGATGGTTTGAAGCGAATTCAGTTCCGGCCAGCTGTCGATGATTCGCCTCGCGCCTTCCCCGGTCTCCTCGGCCCCCTGGAACATCAGGTGGACGTTGCGCCCGACGCGCCGCCCCTCCAGAAGCAGCCCCAGCCCGCAGAGCATGGCGCTGTGCCCGTCATGCCCGCACCCGTGGCGCGCCCCATCTCCCGCAGGCAGCGCGTCCATGTCCGCCCTGAAGCCGATGGCGGGCAGGCTGTCGCCCTCCCAATGGGTTGCCAACAGCCAACCGCCCATGTCCCGCACTTCCAGGGAGGTGTTTTCATGGAGAAATGTCCGGATAGTCGCCATCGTTCGCGCTTCATGCCCCGATCGTTCGGGACACCCGTGCAGCGCCCGCCGCAGCGCCATGACCATATTCAACTGGTTGGTATTCAGCATGTTGATCTCCTCCGCGTCTGTATGATGCTATATTCTACCACAAGGAAGGATAAATGTAAAAGGCCTGCCCCGCCGCTCCATGCGTGTTGGGACAGACCCCGTCTGTGTTACTCCCGGTCTCCGGAGAGCGCCTCGGCAAAGTTCTTCAGCTTTTCCAGCGAGTCGACGGCCTTGCCCTTGGGCGCGATGCGGTCCCGCACCTCCAGCGGCAGCCCCTCAAAGAAGCGCAGTGCCTCCTCGTCGTGTTTCAGCAGTTCCGCCAGCCCGGAATACTTTGGATAACCCATAAAAATCACCTCGTGGATAGTATGCCACGAGGGTGGGGGAGGTATGCAAATTCTGATTTATCGAGCTGTGCTCGATAAATCAGAATTGAGTGATTAGTGGCTAGTGGCTAGTGACTAGTGGTGGAGCAAATCCCTACGGGATTTNNNNGTTTCAACGCTTCTCGATACTTTTAATCAAAGAAATCCGTAAGGATTTCTACAATCACTAGCCACTAATCACTAGCCACTAGCCACTCAAATTCTGATTAGTCGCTCCGCGGCAAATCAGAATTTACCGGCCCGCTTTCAGTACACCCTGGCTGTATCTTGTGTTCAGCAGTTCCTTGATGCGATCCATGCACAACTGCATATCGGCCCGGGCGAGGTCGGTGGAAACGTTGTTCTGGTAGGCCGCTTCATAAGCGGTGAAGGCGTTGGTCAGGCTTTCCAGATCGGCTTCGTTCAGCACCGCGTAGCGCGACCCGTAAAGCTGTCCCAACAGGTTGTTCAGCGTGATCGACGCGATGTAATAGCTGCGCATTTGGGGCAGTATGGCGTTGCGCACGTCGATGTTGGGCACCGCGGTGGAATCGAAGGTCTGCATCAGTATGAACAGGTTGTCGTACAGGGCAGCTCCGGTTTTATCCCGCGCGGCCGTATATTCACGTTGTATATTCGCGCGTATACCGATGGATATGCACAGAGCAATAATCAGCACAAGAATCGCGGCCAGGGTCACGATGACGATTGTCTTCTTTCGGGTGTCCAGCCCCGAAAAACCGCGTATTTCTGACTTAAGGCTTTCCATGGAAACAAACCTCCCAGCATTTGGCGATGTCGTATTATATGCGTCGTGTGCAGTGTATATGCATTGAATATGGAATTAATATACGACAAAATTCCCGCGGATTCCTGCGTTTTTTTGTGAAAACAAATGAATATATACAACGAATATACATGAGTATACTTCATAATCTATGCACTCTGTCACAATGTCTTCAATGAATGGTCCGATTCCCGTCATAAATGTGATGATAAGATAAAATGAAGAATCTGGCACAGTGCTGGACATCCACGTCGATTTATGCTATCATAATAGGCGGTTAAATAACCGAATCATATCTTTTAGGAGGAAGACACATGAAGAAGCTGCTTTGCGCGCTGCTGGTTGCGGCGATGGTTCTGACCATGGTCGTGGCCGCTTCTGCCGAGACCGAGTCCAAGGGCTACAAGATCGCCGTCGTGACGGGCTCCATGTCCCAGGCCATCGACGAACGTGCCGCTGCCATGATGCTGGAAGGCAAGTATGGCGACATGATCACCACCGACGTCTATCCCGACAACTTCACCGAGGAGAAGGAGACCGTTATCCAGAAGATCGTGCAGTACGCTGACGATCCCGCCGTCAAGGCCATCGTGGTGGCCCAGGCCGTGCCCGGCACCGCCGAGGCCTTCCGCCAGGTCAAGGAGCGCCGCGACGACATCATCTGCCTGGCCGGCGAATCCCAGGAGGATCCGTCCCTGATCTCCGAGGCTGCGGACGTGGTTCTGATGAACGACTTCGTGGCCCGCGGCTACCTGATCATCAAGACCGCCAAGGAGCTGGGTTGCGATACCTTCGTGCACATCTCCTTCCCCCGCCACCTGGGCATTGAGTCCCTGGCCCGCCGCCTGGCTGTCATGAAGGAAGCCGGCAAGGAGCTGGGCGTGACCATCGTCGAGGAGACCGCCGCCGATCCCATGAGCGACGTGGGCATCCCCGGCGCCCAGCAGCAGGTTCTGGAGAAGGCGCCGGAATGGATCGAGAAGTACGGCCAGAATTCCGCCTACTTCTGCACCAACGACGCTCACACTGCGCCCCTGCTGAAGCAGCTGCTGGAGTACGGCGGATACTTCATCGAGGCCGACCTGCCCTCTCCCCTGATGGGCTATCCGGACGCCCTGGGCGTAGAGTTCAAGGACGAGGACATGACCAACTACGAGTATCTGCTCAAGTCCGTCGAGGACGCTATCGTTGAAAAGGGCGGCGCGGGCCGCTTCGGCACCTGGGCCTACTCCTACCTGTTCTCCCTGGTGGCCGGCCTGACCGAGCACGCCATGAACGTGATCGACGGCAACAGCGAGCTGACCGAGATCGACGACATCGCTGACGCGCTGGCCGTGTACAGCCCCGGCGCCGAATGGAACGGCTCCTACTACACCGATGCCAACACCGGCGTTAAGACCGAGAACTACATGCTGATCTATCAGGACACCTACATCATGGGTGATCCCGGCCACTACATGGGCAACGCCGACGTTGAGGTTCCCGAGAAGTACTTCACCGTGAAGTAATTCAAACCGACCCGTTCAAGGGGGAGGAGTGCTCCTCCCCCCTTGTTTTGAATCAGCTTATGAAACAAATCGCGCTTTAGTAGGGGCGGCGATGCGCCGCCCGCCGGGCACGGAGGTTTCGTCGCACTGGGCGGGCGGCGCATCGCCGCCCCTATACAAGGGTTGCGTCTGCGCCGGACAGGGCAGGCGCAAGGTAAATATTAAGGAATAGGATAGATAATCATGAGCAATCAGGCACCCTTGCTTGAACTGAAAAACATCAAGAAGGACTTCTTCGGCAACCAGGTTCTGGAGGACATCAACCTGACCCTCGACGAGGGCGAGGTGCTGGGCCTGGTGGGCGAAAACGGCGCGGGCAAATCCACGCTGATGAAGATCCTGTTCGGCATGACCGATATCCGCGATACCGGCGGCTACGGCGGCGACGTGCTGCTGAACGGACAGAAGGTCAACTTCAATTCGCCCTTCGACGCGTTGGCGGCGGGCATCGGCATGGTGCACCAGGAGTTTTCACTGATCCCCGGCTTTACCGCCACCGAGAACATACTGCTCAACCGCGAGCCCCAGAAAAAGAGCGTCGCCGCCGAGGTATTCGGCGAGCGCCTGAATACGCTGGATCGCAAGGATATGCAGAGGCAGGCCGAGGAGGCCATCGACAAGATGGGCGTGCGCATCGAGGGAGAAATGTCCATCAACGACATGCCCGTGGGCCACAAGCAGTTTACCGAGATCGCGCGCGAGTTGTCCAAGGCGCAGCTGAAGCTGCTGATCCTGGACGAGCCCACCGCCGTGCTGACCGAGCAGGAGGCCGAGGCGCTGTTGGATTCCATCCGCGGCATGTCAAAGCGGGGCATCGCCGTGATCTTCATTACTCACCGGCTGCAGGAGATCCTGAACGTCTGCAACAAGGTGGCGGTCATGCGCGACGGCGTGCTCGTGAAGGATGTGCCCGCCGCCGAGACCAATATCACTGAGATCACCCGCTGGATGGTGGGCCGCAGCGTCACCGATTCGGCGAAGGACCGCCGGGATCCCCCTGAGACCGAGACCATCATGTCTATACAGCGCCTGTGGGTGGACATGCCCGGCGAGACTGTGCGCGACGTGACCCTGGACGTGCGCCGGGGCGAGATTCTGGGCATCGGAGGCCTGGCCGGCCAGGGCAAGCTGGGCATTCCCAATGGCGTGATGGGCCTGTACCCCGCAGGCGGCAAGGTCGTCTTCGACGGCAAGGAGATCCCACTGAACCAGCCCCGGGCGTGCTTGGACAGCCAGCTGGCTTTCGTTTCGGAGGACCGGCGGGGCGTGGGCCTGCTGCTGGATGAATCGCTGGAGTGGAACATCGCCTTCCCGGCCATGCAGATCCACGACAGGTTTTTGAAGCCCGTACTGGGCGGCCTGGTGAAGTGGCGTGACGAGAAGGCCATCCGCGAGGTCACCGCCCGGTACATTGATGATCTGAAGATCAAGTGCACCAGCAGCAAGCAGAAGGCGAAGGAGTTGTCCGGCGGCAACCAGCAGAAGGTCTGTCTGGCCAAGGCCTTCGCGCTGGAGCCCAAGTTCCTGTTCGTGTCGGAGCCCACCCGGGGCATCGACGTGGGCGCAAAGGCCCTGGTGCTGGAAGCGCTGAAACAGTTCAACCGCGACAGCGGCATTACCATCGTGATGATCTCCTCGGAGCTGGAGGAGCTTCGGCAGATCTGCGACCGCATCGCCATTGTATCCGGCGGGCGTATCGCGGGCATACTGCCGGCGGGTCGCTCCAGCGAGGCGTTCGGCGAGCTGATGGTCAGTTCGGTGGTTTAAGAGGAGGCGCACAATGAGCGAAGTTAAAGAGATGAAACGCACCTTCATCGACGAGGTGCGCGAGAAGCTGAAGAGCTTTGGCCTGCCCAGGCTGATCATCACCGCGTTCCTGCTGCTGATGTTCATCATCGCGCCGTTTACGGGCGCAAACTTCTGGGTTCAGATTACCAATGTGATCAACCGCTTCAGCTGGAACGCGGTGCTGGTGCTGGCCATGGTGCCCATGGTGCACTCCGGCTGCGGCCTGAACTTCGGCCTGCCGGTGGGCATCATCGCGGGCCTGCTGGGGGCTACGCTGTCCATCGAGTGGGGCTTTACCGGGCCGTTGAGCTTCGTCATGGCCATCGTGATCGCCACGCCCTTCGCGCTGCTGTTTGGCTTGGCTTACGGCTGGCTGCTGAACAAGATCAAGGGCGGCGAGATGATGATCGCCACCTACGTGGGCTTCTCTGTAGTGTCGTTCTTCTGCATGATGTGGCTGGTGCTGCCCTACAAGAAGCCGGACATGGCCTGGGGCTTCGAAGGTACCGGCCTGCGCACCACGTTTCCCATCGACAAGTATTATGGCGGAGTGCTTTCCAATTTCCTGCGCATACAGATCGGCCGGCTGGTGATCCCCACTGGCGCGCTGCTGTTCTTCGCGCTGCTGGCCCTGATGATCTGGGCCTTCCTGCACACCAAGACCGGCACGGCCATGACCGCCGTGGGCTCCAACGCAACCTTCGCGCGGGCGGCGGGCATCAATGTGGACCGGATCCGCATGCTGTCTGTGGTGATGAGCACCTGGCTGGCCGCCGTGGGCATACTGGTATATGAGCAGGGCTTCGGCTTTGTGCAGCTGTACAACGCCCCCTTCAACATGGCGCTGCCCGCCGTCTCGGCCATACTGATCGGCGGCGCGACGGCCAATAAAGCATCCATCACCAACGTCATCATAGGCACCATACTGTTCCAGGGGATGGTGACCATGACCCCCACCGTGATGAACGGCCTGATCAACCTGGATATTTCCGAGGTGCTGCGCGTGATCGTGTCCAACGGCATGATACTGTACGCGCTGACCCGTAAAACGGAGGCGACACGATGAACAACAAGAACAAGACGGCCTCCAGCAAGCTGCTAAACTTTTTGGGCAACAATGCAGTGCCCATCATGTTTATCATCATCATTGCCCTGTGCATTCCGATTTCCGGCTTTTCGTCGCTATTCCTGTTGAACGAGATCGTGACGCGCCTGAGCCGCAATGCCTTCCTGATCCTCAGCCTGCTGATTCCCATCATGGCGGGCATGGGCCTGAACTTCGGCATGACTCTGGGCGCCATGGCGGCGGAGATCGCGCTGATCCTCACCTCCGATTGGCAGATCTGGGGCATCCCCGGCATCGTGCTGGCGATGATCATGTCCATACCGATTTCCATCGTGCTGGGCCTGCTGTGCGGCAAGATACTGAATGCCGCCAAGGGCCGCGAGATGATCACCAGCTACATCATCTCCTTCTTCATGAACGGCGTGTACCAGCTGGTGGTGCTGTACATGATGGGCTCCATCATACCGATCGTCCACACCACCATCAAGCTGCCCCGGGGCTACGGCGTGCGCGCTTCGGTGGACCTGACCCGCATCCGCAAGGCCCTGGACAACGTGCTGTCCGTCAATGTGGGCGGCGTCATCATCCCCGTGCTCACGCTGCTGATCATCGCGCTGATGTGCCTGATCATCGTCTGGTTCCGCCGCACCAAGCTGGGCCAGGACATGCGGGCCGTGGGCTTGGACATGGAAGTGGCCAGGGCGGCGGGCATCGACGTGGAGCGTACCCGCATCATCTCCATCGTAATTTCCACGGTGCTGGCCGGCATCGGTATGGTCATCTACCTGCAGAACATGGGTGACATGGCCACCTACTCCTCCCACAGCCAGATCGGCATGTTCTGCATCGCCGCGCTCCTGGTGGGCGGTGCCAGCGTGGACAAGGCCTCCATCGGCAACGTGTTCCTGGGCGTGATACTGTTCCACACCATGTTCATACTCGCGCCGAAGGCAGGCGCGGTCATTGCCGGCAACGAGGTTATCGGCGAATACTTCCGCGTGTTCGTGTCCTACGGCGTCATCACCATAGCACTGGTGATGTACGAGACCAAGAAGCGCAGGGCCAAGGCGGGCATGGGCGCCCAGCTGGCCGCCGCGCAGCAGGAGGGGGAGAGATAGCATGCGCAAGTGGGTATTCCGTATCGGCGCGGTTGCGTTGCTGGTCGCCATCGCCGCCTGCATGATGGTCATCGGCCGAGGCCACACCATTTACTTCGACAACAAGAAGCTGGAATATGAAGGCCAGACCTGTGACACCTATCGTCGCATCAATGTGTTCGTCAACGGCGAGCAGGTGGCGAAGCTGTCCGCCAAGGACCGCGGCATGGCCACCTTCATGGGCCAAAAGCTGAGCTTTGACATTGAGGTCACAAAGGAAAAGGGCGATGACCCCGTTACCTACAGCTACACCGTGAACGTGCCCTATAAGGAGGACGGCATCATATTGAACCTGCCCGGCATGATCGCGGGCCTGCCCGAGGAGGCGTACACCTCCATTTTCGTGCCCATGGTCGTCGAGGAGGAAGACGCCGAGGAGGAGATCGTCATCGACGAGTTCGGCATGTCTGACGGCGCCGAGGGCGAGGCCGCCGAGCCCTGATGCGCTGCCAAAGGGGCTGTCTAAAAATGCATCAATAGACAAGTGGCATGCAAATGTAGGGGCGGCGATGCGCCGCCCCTACAGCTGTATTATACAGCGTTATACATTTTGAAACCGCCCCTTTTTCTGCGCCCTGTTGGAGATTTAACGCCAGCGGGTTTGACGCTGGCTTCATTCTATGATATAGTAAACATATATGCGCGGGCGTCCGCGCAAATGACATTTGAACATGATTTTGAAAGGAATGAATGACAATGAGCCAGCTGAAAGGCGCATGCATCATCGGTCAGTCCGGCGGCCCCAGCGCCGTCATCAACGCTTCCGCCTACGGCGCGATCAAGACCGCGCTGGAGAACCCTGATATCACCCAGGTCCTGGGCGCGCTGCACGGCATCAAGGGCGTGCTGGACGACGACCTGATTGACATGGGCAAGGAAGACCCCAAGGAGCTTGCCTATATGAAGTACACCCCGTCCTCCGCGCTGGGCTCCTGCCGCTACAAGCTGGCCGACCCCGATGTGGACGACACCGACTACAAGCGCATCCTCGAGATCTTCAAGAAGTACAACGTGCGCTACTTCTTCTACAATGGCGGCAACGACAGCATGGACACCTGCAACAAGATCTCCAAGTTCATGCTGAAGAACGGCTATGCCTGCCGCGTGATGGGCATTCCCAAGACCATCGACAACGACCTGTTCGGCACCGATCACTGCCCCGGCTTCGCCTCCGCGGCCAAGTACATCGCCACCTCCGTCATGGAAGTGTACCGCGATTCCACCGTGTATGACACCGGCATGATCACCATCATCGAGTGCATGGGCCGTCACGCGGGCTGGCTGACCGCCGCCGCGGCGCTGGCCAACTATGCCGGCGACGGTGCGGACCTGATTTACCTGCCCGAGCGCGACTTTGACCTGGACGCCTTCACCGAGAAAGTCAAGGAGATCTACAACAGGCAGAAGAAGTGCCTGGTGGTCGTCTCCGAGGGCATCCACGACAAGGACGGCAAGTTCATCAGCGAGTACGGCAGCGCCAACGCCGCCAAGGACGCCTTCGGCCACACCCAGCTGGGCGGCCTGGCCTCCTTCCTGGCCAATCACATGAAGGCGGCCACCGGCGCGAAGGTGCGCGGCATCGAGCTGAGCCTGCTGCAGCGCTGCGCGGCCCACTGCGCCTCCCAGACCGACATCGAGGAGTCCTTCTCCGCCGGCAAGGCCGCGGTTGAGAACGCCGTGGCGGGCATCACCGACAAGATGGTGGGCTTCGAGCGCAGCTACGAGAACGGCAAGTATGTCTGCAACATCAAGCTGTTCGAGCTGACCGACGTGGCCAACACCGAGAAGAAGGTGCCCCAGGAGTGGATCAACGAGGCCGGCGACGGCCTGAACCAGGGCTTCATCGACTACGCCCTGCCGCTGATCCAGGGCGAGACCCAGCTGCCCAAGGAGAACAGCCTGCCCCGCTTCGTGCGCCTGGCCAAGGTCAAGGCCGCGCCGCAGGCGTAACCGCATACAGAAAGACAACCGCAGGGACGGCCACGCCGCCCCTGCGGTTGTTCGGTGAAGAAATTCCGATTTGTCGCGGAGCGACAAATCAGAATTTGCAAAGGAGGTCCTCCCATGCCCGTCATCCGCTTTGCGCTTCCTGCCGACTGGCCCTTCTGGCACGGTCTGGATAAGCGCATTTCCCGCGCGCTGTTCCTGCGCAAGATGGCGGTGGGGGAGTGCTATGTCGCCGAGTTGTCGGGCGCGCCTGTGGGGCTTTTGCGCTGGAACCGCTTCTGGGACGAGGTTCCCTTCTGCACGCTGCTCTTCATCGAGGCCCCGGCGCGGCCAGGGCTTGGGGCGGGCGCTGGTAGCGAGGTGGGAGGCGGACATGCGCGGCCTGGGTCACGGCATGGCCATGACCTCCACCCAGTCGGACGAAGAAGCGCAGGACTTCTGGCGCTGGCTGGGCTATCGGGACGCCGGCAGCTTCGATATCGACGTGCCTGGGTACGAACAGCCGACGGAGCTGATCCTTGTAAAGAATCTGAGGGATGAAGCATGAAATACAAAACCATCGACATGTCGACCTATCCCCGCCGCGCCCACTTCGACTACTTCCGCTCGCTGCAAAATCCGATGCTGGGGGTGACGGTGGACGTGGACGTGACGGCGCTGCGGGACTTTTGCGAGGCGGAGGGGTGCTCCTTCTACCTGGCATTCATGCGCTGTGCGGCACGGGCGGCCAACGGCGTGCCCGAACTGCGCCAGCGCATCCGGGAGGGGGGCATCGTGGAGTACGACGCCTGCGGTACCTCCCACGTGGAGCTGCGCGAGGACGGGACCTACGGCTACTGCACGTTGTACCACGACCAGTCTTTCCGGGATTATATCGTCTGTGCCGAGGCTGAGCGTGCCCGCTGCCGGGCGGCCGCGTCCATCGAGGAGGACGAGGACGTGGAGGGGCTGTACTACATCACGTCGCTGCCCTGGCTGAAATATACCCAGCTGATCCAGCCCACCGCTGGCGGGGACGAGTCCAATCCCCGCATCTCCTGGGGCAAATACGAAGCGGATTTCCGGGGCCGCCTGATGATGCCGGTGACGCTGCTGGCCCATCACGCCCTGGTGGACGGCTTGCAGGTGGCGCGGTTTTTCCAAAACCTGGACGGGGAAACCGCCGTGTTAACCGGGCAATAGCTCATGAAAACCTGTGAGAACGTACCTCATAAACATGGCTGACAGATGCTTCGACTGCGCTCAGCATGATAACGCAGCGTCGTTTGTCATGCTGGGCGCAGTCGAAGCATCTGTACGAAACGTTTTCAAGCCACATCCGGCAATGCACAATAATGGCAGCATTCCCGTAAGCGATTGCCCTGGCCGGGCGGGCAAAGGGAATTGGCAAACGGCGCACATCGTGATAGATTTTGATATATCGTTTTTTTACAAACGGTTGTCTGTTATCTGCGGGCAACACGTCATTCGAGGAGGCTGAAGGTGATGAAATACTTCCTGGGGCTGGACAACGGCGGCACCACTACGAAGGCCGCGCTGTATGACATTCGTGGCAACGAGATTGGTGTGGCGAGCCGCGATACGCGGATGCTCACGCCCAAACCCGGTTTCATCGAGCGGGACATGGAGGAGATGTGGGAAGCCAACTGCGGCGTCATACGGGATGTTCTTGAGAAGACGGGCATTGACCCGGCGGACGTGGCGGGGGTGGCGGTATGCGGCCACGGCAAGGGCCTGTATCTTTGGGGCAAGGATGGCAAGCCGGCCCGCAATGGCATCATTTCCACCGACAACCGGGCCTATGCGTACCCGTTGAAGTGGCGGGAGGACGGCACCGAGGCCCGGGCCTTCGAAATGTCCTGCCAGCACGTAATGGCCTGCCAGCCGGTAGCGCTGCTGGCCTGGCTGCGGGATAACGAGCCGGAGGTGATGGACAATATCCGGTGGGTGTTCGAATGCAAGGACTACGTGCGCTTTCGCCTGACCGGCGAAGCCAGGGCTGAGCTCACCGACTATTCCGGGGCGCACCTGGTCAATCTGCATACCCGCGATTATGACGACGAACTGCTGGACTGCTTCGGCTTGAAGGGGATTCGCGATGCGCTGCCGCCGCTGTGCGGGGCGCTGGACATCGCGGGGTATGTCACCGGGGAAGCCGCCGCGAAGTGCGGATTGCGGGCGGGCACGCCGGTGGCAGGGGGCATGTTTGACATCGACGCCTGCGCCATCGCGGTGAACGTGGTGGACCCGCGCAATGTCTGCATGATCGCCGGCACGTGGTCCATCAACGAATACCTGCGCCGTGCTCCGGTAACGGACGGGCGGGTGCGGATGAATTCGCTGTTCGCGCTGCCGGAGTACTACCTGATCGAGGAATCCAGCCCCACCTCCGCGGGCAACAATGAGTGGTTTGTGCGTACCCTGCTTCCCGAGGTCCGCGCCGGGGCGAAGCGCAACGGCCGCAGCGTCTACGACGAGATGAACGCCTGGGTGGCGTCGCTGCCGCCGGAGGAATTTGTGCCTGTCTTCCACCCGTTCCTGATGGGCAGTAACGTGCACCCCAACGCCATGGGCAGCTTCATCGGCCTGAACGTGGGGCACACCCGGGCCCACTTGGTCAAGGGCGTCTACGAGGGCATCGTGTACTGCCACAAGGCCCACCTGGACCGGCTGCTGGCCACCCGGGACGTGCCGCCGGAGTGCATCAGGCTCGCGGGCGGGGCGGCACGGTCGCTGGTGTGGACGCAGATGTTTGCCGACATACTGGGCCTGCCGGTGGAGACCGTACCGGTGAACGAGACCGGTGCGCTGGGCTGCGCCATCGCCGCGGCTGCGGCGGTGGGAGCGTACCCGTCGCTGTCGGACGCCTGCGCGGCCATGTGTTCCGCCGGCGCGCGGGTGATGCCCGATATGAAGGCCCATGCCGCCTATCAGAAGCGTTATCAGCTGTATCAGCGCATCAACGAAAGCCTGGATGGCATATGGGACGAGGTGCGGGACTGCGTGGAAAAGGGGTAGGGGGCAGAATTTACACATTTCACTTGACAACCCGTCCGTATGGACGTACAATAATATCACAAACCGCTGGGGGCGCCGAAAGGCTGAGATGGGCATAGGCCCGGTCCCTTGGAACCTGAAGTGGATAATCCCACCGTAGGGAAGCGGATCGTGCCCCTCATGGCGCGCCGTTTCCCGCGTGTACAAATAGTACGGGCGTTTTTTTATGTCCTATTGACAGGAGTGTCCGACATGAAAAAATCCTCGCGGGCCGCGCTGCCCGCGCTGGCGATCATCGCGCTGCTGGCCTTGTGGGAGGCGCTGGTGCGCCTGATGGATATCCCCGCCTATGTGCTGCCCTCGCCCAGCGCGGTGCTGGCGGCGCTGTGGGAGGACCGCGCGGCGCTGCTGCAGCATTCCGGCATTACGGTGGCCGAAGCCCTGGGGGGAATGGGCATCTCGCTGGTGCTGGCCGTCGCGCTGGGGATGCTGATGGACGTCAGCGAAAAGGTCAAGGCCATACTTTACCCCATACTGGTGGTCACCCAGACCGTGCCGATGATCGTGCTTTCCCCGATATTGATACTGTACCTGGGCTTTGGCGCGGCGCCGAAGATACTGACCGTGGTGCTGATGTGCTTCTTCCCCATCGTAGTCAGCTTCACCGACGGCATGGGCCAAATCGCCCCCGGCTATGTCAACCTGATCCGCACCTACGGCGGCAATACGATTCAGGTCTATACGCTGGTCAAGATCCCCTACGCCTTGCCGGCGCTGTTTTCCGGGCTGAAGGTGGCGGCCACCTACTCCATCAGCGGCGCGGTGGTGGGCGAGTGGGTGGCGTCCCAGGCCGGCATCGGGTACTACCTGTTGCGGGTCAAGAACAGCTACGCCCTGGACAAGATGTTCGCCAGCGTGCTGGTCATCATATTGCTGAGCCTGATGATGAATGGGCTGATCACGCTGCTGCAGCGGCTGTGCCTGCCCCATCTGTATAGAAAAGATCAAGGGAGGAACCGAAAATGAAGAAGATTGTATGCCTGCTGATCGCCCTGCTGCTGGCCTTCGCGTGCTTTGGCGCGCTGGCCGAAGCGCCCACCGATGTCACCGTCATACTGGACTACATCCCCAACACCAACCACACCGGCATGTATGTGGCGCTGGACAAGGGCTATTATGCCGAAGCGGGCTTGAACGTGCGGATCATCGAACCCACCGAGGGCGCGACCAACACCCTGGTGGCCGTGGGCAAGGGCGATTTCGGCATCGCCTACCAGGAGGACGTGACCCTGGCACGGGCCATGGATGAGCCGCTGCCCATCCGCGCCATCGCCGCGCTGATTCAGCACAACACCTCCGGCTTTGTGTCCTGGGCCGGCAAGAACATCACCTCGGTCAAGGATTTCGAGGGCAAGACCTACGCGGGCTGGGGTGGCCCAGGCGAGGAGGCCGTACTGCGCGCTGTGATGGAGGCCGAGGGGCTGGACTTCTCTACGCTGAACATGATCATCGCCGACGGTACCTTTACGGCCCTGGAAAAGGACGTGGACCTGATGTGGTTCTTCGAGGCCTGGGACATGATTACCTGCCAGATGAACGGCTTTGAGCTGAACTACATTCCGGTGCGGGATCTGGACCCCCGCCTGGACTACTATACCCCCGTCATCATCACCAATGAGGACATGATCGCCAATCACCCCGATACCGTGAAGGCCTTCCTGGAGGCCACCCGCAGGGGCTACATGGACGCCATCGCCGATCCCGCGGGCTGCGCTGAAGTGCTGAACAAGTACGCGCCGGACTATGAACTGGACTTCCTCACCGCCTCCCAGGAATACCTGACCGACAAGTATATGCAGGACACCGCCCGCTGGGGCGAGATGAAGCAGAGCGTGTGGGACGGCTACACCGACTTCATGGTGGAGTACGGCATGATCGACGCGCCCATCGCCGCTGACCAGCTCTACACCAACGACTTCCTGCCCGAGGCCGAATGAAATGAAACTCAAGGTTGACAACATCGCCTTCCGCTACGCCGAAGAGCCCCTGTTCCAGGGGCTCTCGTTCAACGTGGCGGCGGGTGAGTTCGTGTCCATACTGGGCCCGTCGGGCTGTGGAAAGTCCACGATACTGAACCTGCTGGCGGGCATACTGGCTCCCGAAGGCGGCAGTATGGCCGTGGACGGCGTGCCCATCCGGGGCATGAGCAGCCACTTCGCCTACATGCCCCAGAACGACCTGCTGTTCCCGTGGAAGACCATCATGCAGAACGTGTGCCTGCACGGTCGGCTCCGCGGCAACGAGAAGGCCGCCCGGGAAAGGGCGCTGAAGCTGTTCCCGCTGTTCGGGCTGGCGAGCTATGAAAACGCATGGCCGAGCGACCTCTCCGGCGGTATGCGCCAGCGGGCGGCGTTCCTGCGCACGGCCCTCTGTGACGCCGACATACTGCTGCTGGACGAGCCCTTCGGGGCATTGGACGTGATTTCCCGGGGCGATATGCAGGATTGGCTGGTGTCGATGAAGCAGCACCTGGGCCGCACCTGCCTGCTGGTTACCCACGACATCGACGAGGCCATCTTCCTCAGCGACCGGATACTGGTGTTGGGCGGCAGGCCGGCGTCCATACGCAGCGAATACCGGGTGACCGAGGCCAATCGTACCCGGGACTGGCTGTACGCCCAGGGCGAGCTGCGCCACCGGCTGCACGACAGCATCCGTGGCCTGGAGACGAAAAAATGCTGATTGACGCCCATGCCCATTTCAACCGCCCCGACGAACTGTCGGCCCGGGCGGATGTGCGCACCCTGTTCTGCGGCACAAATCCCGAAACCGCTGCCGAAGCCCTGGCGCTTCGCGGGGAGTACCGGCTGGTCAGCTGTGGCGTCCATCCCTGGTATGCGGACCGGTTCACCGCGGCGGACATGCTGCCCTTCATAGAGGAAAGCGTCGCCCTGGGGGAGATCGGGCTGGACAGCGTCTGGACAGGCGTGGACATGGCCGTCCAGCGCAGGGCTTTTCTCGAACAGCTGGATCTGGCCCGGCAGCTGGGGCTTCCCGTCATACTGCACACCAAGGGCATGGAGGGAGAGATCGCGAAGGCGATTCGCCCCTGCGCCATGCCCAAGCTGGTACATTGGTATTCCTGCGATGACTACCTCTTCGATTACCTGGACCAGGACTGCTACTTCACCGTCGGCCCGGATTACGGGACCAACTCTGCCGTGCAGGCCGTGTTGCGCCATGTACCCCTGGACCGGATATTGACCGAGACCGACGGCCTGGACGCCGTGGCCTGGGCGCTGGGCAGGCCCGTGGCGTCGGCGGAGATCGACAGCGTGCTGCGCGGCGAACTGGTGGCCATCGCCCGGGTTCATGGCATCGACCCCGCCAAAGCCGAGGCGAAGGTTGAGGCAAATTTTGAACGGTTTTTGAAAGGATCGTGCGCATAAACCCCACAGGGGTCTGCCTGAAAACGAATAGAGATGTAAAAACAGCTGCAGGGGCGTCGCATCGACGCCCCTGCAATGTATACCTGCCTTATGGAAATACCGCACAAACGGGCGGCATGTCTGGCGGTGCCATTTCTCCTTGACTTGCCGCCAGCAAGCCTGCGAAATTTGCAGGCGCGCCTGACGGAAAATTCACTCGCCAGCCAACCACCCTTATTATGCGGTATTTCCTTATGGCAATCCATTTGTAATTGTTGCCATCACACCAGCAACACAGAAAACAAACAGTTTCTGAAAATATCCATAAAAAGTGCACACAATCCAATTATTATTCTTGACAGATTGCCGATTAAAAGTTTATAATAACTATGTGCTATTGACGTCTTACCTGTCGCCGGGCTGCGGCAGGCACAACAATCGGGCGATGGCGCCCGCGAAGAAACGGAGGCGGAACAATGCCAGAATCGCAGTACGTCCTTGAGCTGAAGGGGATCACCAAAATTTTCCCCGGCGTCAAGGCGCTGAACAAAGTTCAGTTCCAGCTGAAGCCCGGAGAAGTGCATGCGCTGATGGGCGAGAATGGCGCCGGCAAATCCACGTTTATCAAGGTCATCACCGGCGTGCACAAGGCCGAAGAGGGCGAAATGTACCTGTACGGCCAAAAGGTCGATTTCAAGGGGCCGAGGGACGCCCAGGCTGCGGGTATCGCCGCGGTGTACCAGCACGCCACCTCCTATCCCGACCTGACCGTGGCCGAAAACATCTTTATGGGCCATGAGATCATCAAACATGGCATCATCCAGTGGCGGGCCATGAATGAAGAGGCGAACAAGCTGCTCAAGCGCATGAACGCCGACTTCAGCGCCACCGCCGAGATGGGCACACTGTCCGTGGCCGAGCAGCAGATCGTCGAGATCGCCAAGGCCCTCTCCACGAACGCAAAAATCATCATACTGGACGAGCCCACTGCATCGCTGACCAAGCGGGAATCCGAGGAGCTGTACCGCATCGTGGACCAGCTGCGGGAGGAGGGCGTTTCCGTCATATTCATCTCCCACCGCTTCGAGGACATGTACCGGCTGGCCAGCCGCGTGACCGTGTTCCGCGATTCCCAGTACATCGGCACCTACAACGTCGATGAAATCACCAACGCCGACCTGATCAAGGCCATGGTCGGCCGCGAGATCAGCGACCTGTTCCCCAAGCCCGAGGTGAAGATCGGCAAGGAGATGTTGAAGGTCGAGGGCCTCAGCCGCACCGGCTTCTTCAAGGATGCCTCCTTCACGGTTCACGCCGGCGAAATACTGGGCTTCACGGGCCTTGTGGGCGCGGGCCGGACCGAGGTCATCGAGAGCGTCTGCGGCATCACGAAGCCCGACAGCGGCAAGGTGTATCTGGAGGGCAGGGAAATACAAGTCAAAAAACCCAAGGACGCCATGGACCTGGGCATCGTGCTGTTGCCTGAGGACCGCCAGAAGGAAGGCCTGCTGATGAGCTGGGGCCTGGGCCGCAACGTGACGCTGCCCATCATGGGCAAATTCGCCAAGGGCGGCCTGAACGACGAGAAGAAGGAACGGGAGCTCTCCAAGCAGCTGCTGGAGGAAGTGGACACCAAGGCCGTGGACATTTTCCAGCCCGCATCCTCCCTCTCCGGCGGCAACCAGCAAAAGGTGGTCGTCGCCAAGGCTCTGGGGCAGGAGATGAAGGTCGTCATCATGGACGAGCCCACCAAGGGCGTGGACGTCGGCGCGAAGGCCGAGATATACAGCATCATGGGCGATCTGGCCAAGCAGGGCTACGCCATCATACTGATTTCCTCTGAAATGCCCGAGATTCTGGGCATGGCCGACCGCATCGTGGTCATGTGCAACGGCCGAATTACCGGCGTGCTGAACCGGGATGAGGCCACCCAGGAGAAGATACTCGACCTGGCCATGGAAAAGGGCTCCACGACGAAAGGAGGCGCGGCATGAATCTGAAAAAGCTGACGGGCTCCCGCGAGTTCCTTCTGTTTATCATCGTCATTGCGATGTTCGCCATCGTGTCGATCATCAACCCGGTGTTCTTCTCCTTTAATGCCGTCACCGACATGCTGAAGAACAACGCCGTTACGCTGATCATGGCCCTGGGCATGCTGGGCGTCATGCTGGTGGGCGGCATCGACATTTCAATTACATCGACCCTGGCACTGTCGGGCATGGCCATCGGCATGCTGCTGAAGTACGGCCATATCAGCTCGACGCCCCTGGCCTTCCTGATTACGATGGGCATCGGTACCGCCTGCGGCGCGCTGGTGGGCCTGGTGATCTCCCGGGCGGGCGTGCCGCCGATCATCGCTTCGATGGGCTTCATGTACATCTACCGCGCCATGGGCTACCTGATCTCCCACGGCGGCGAATGGGCCAGCGCGGCCGCGCTGGGCAGCTTCAAGAACTTCGGCACCGACAAGCTGCTGGGCCTGAGCAACGTCATCTGGGTCATCATACTGTGCTACATCGTCTTCTTCATCGTGATGAAGTGGACGCGCATCGGTCGGCAGGTATACGCCGTGGGCTCCAACGCCGAGGCGGCGGAGGTCTCCGGCATCAAGGTTAAGAACATCAAGCTGATGGTGCACACGGTCATGGGCTTCATGGCCGGCCTCTCCGGCGCAATTCAGGTGGCGGTCTACGCCTCGGCCATGCCGAACATGGCCCAGGGTGGCGAGATGGACGTCATCGCGGCCTGCGTCATCGGCGGCGTGAGCATGTCCGGCGGTCGCGGCTCGGTGATCGGGGCGCTGCTGGGCGCACTGATCATGGCCATGATTCCCAAGGCGCTGCCGCTGCTGCACATCGACGCCCTCTGGCAGAACATGATCAAGGGTGTCATGATCCTGGCCGTTGTGGTGATCAACGTCATCCTCCAGCGGGTGGCCAACAGAAACGCTCTGGCGAGAAGGGAGATGTAATTCATGGCGGGCAAATCCGGAAGAAGCATAAACAACGTCCCCGAGTCGCCGATCAAAAAGCTGATCTTTGGCTGGGAGGGCATACTGATCCTGGTATTCATCGGCGTGAACATCTTCTGCAAGTGGTTCTCCGAATACTATAACATGTTCAACCTGCTTCGCCAGATGCCGGTCTATCTGGCCGAGGTCTTCCTGATGCTGGTGATGGCCTTCATACTGGTCATGGGCGAGATCGACATCTCCGTGGGCTCCACGGTGTGCCTGGCCGCCACGATTGCCTGCATTGTCAGCAACGCGGGCGTGCCGTTCCCGGTGGTCATACTGGCCACGCTGGCGGTGGGCACCTGCTGCGGCCTGGTCAACGCGATTATACTGACCCGCTTCCCCGAGCTTCCCCCGATGATCGTGACGCTGGCCACGCAGATCATATTCCGCGGCATTGCGGAGATCGTGCTGGGCAGCGGTGGATCGATCTCGGTGGCCAACACCGCCGGCTTCAAGGCCATCAGCGGCAAGATCGGCTCTGTGCCCTACATCCTGTTCCTGGTGGTGATCCTCGCTGTATTCGCCGGCATCGTACTGGGCCGGAGCACCTTCGGCCGCAAGGTCTACGCCATCGGCACCAATCGCCTGGCCGCCCGCTATTCGGGCGTGGCAGTGGAAAAGATCCGCTTCATCATCTACACCCTGATGGGTACCGCCGCGGGCCTGTGCGCGCTGTTCATGGTGGCATCGTCCTATGGCGCGAACACCACCACCGGCACCGGCTTTGAGATGGACGCCATCGCCATGGCCGTTTTCGGCGGCATTTCGTCCACCGGCGGCAAGGGCAACATGATCGGCGGCTTCATCTCCGCGTTCATCATCGTGTGCCTGCGCATCGGCCTGGGCCAGCGCAACGTCAACGGCCAGGTCATCCTGCTGATCATCGGCGTGCTGCTGATCGCCGCGGTCGCGCTGCCGAACATCTTCGGTTCGCTGCGCAAGGCGGTAAAGAAGTAAGAAGGCGTTGTGGCGACATATTGCCGCCTCGCCGCGGCCTGCGCGCTCCCTGTAGCGGCGGCGCCTGCGCCGCCATCAATCCCGAATTGTAACTGCGATACGCAGTTATGATATACAGGAACTGCAACGAAATAAGTTGCACAGATTGCCCCGGATGAATTCGTCCATGCAAGACGGAGGAGGGAGGCGTGCCCCGGCACGCTGACCGACGACAACGCAGCAGGGGCGGATTCAGACAAGCGAGATGCGCCTATTATTTCGCGTAGGTTCCAGAATCAAAGGAGGAACAACCCATGAAGAAACTGCTCTCTGTCCTGCTCGTGGCCCTGTTGGTGGCCGGTCTGATGACCTCTGCTCTGGCGGGCTCCGCTGACGGCAAGAAGATCGCGCTGGTTGGCAAATCCGCCGGCAACGCCTTCTTCGAGATCGCTGCTGCGGCCTTCAAAGAGGCTGGCGAGGCCGAAGGCGCCACCATCGACGTCGTGTATCCCGAGGAAGCGACCGCTGACGCCCAGATCAAGGTTCTGGACAACCTGATCTCCCAGCAGCCCGATGCCATCTGCATCTCCGCCAATGACTTCAATGCCCTCCAGGCCAAGCTGGAAGAGGCGATGGACGCCGGCATCAAGGTGTCTTCCTTCGACTCCGCCCCCAATCCGGCGAGCCGTCAGGTGTTCGTGAACCAGGCCGGTACCGTCGCGGTTGGCCAGGCTTTGATCGACGCCGTGTACGACATGGCCGGCGGTGAAGGCCAGTGGGCCATCCTGTCCGCTACCTCTCAGGCGACCAACCAGAATGCCTGGATCGACGCCATGAAGAAGCTGGCTGAGGACGAGAAGTACGCCAAGCTGGAGCTGGTGGAAGTTGCCTACGGCGACGACGAACCCCAGAAGTCCACTGACCAGACCCAGGCTCTGCTGGACAACTATCCCGAGCTGAAGGTCATCTGCGCCCCCACCACCGTCGGCATCATGGCCGCCGCCAAGCTGGTGCAGGACAAGCCTGACTGCAAGGTGAAGATCACCGGCCTGGGCCTGCCCTCTGAGATGCTCGAGTACACCGGCGCTGACGACGCGCACAGCTGCCCCTACTTCTATCTGTGGGATATGCAGCTGCTGGGCAAGCTGTCCGCCTATGCCACCATCGCCCTGATCAACGGCGACATCACCGGCGCTGAGGGCGAGACCTTCTCCGTGGAAGGCCTGGGCGAGTTTGCCATCACCAAGGCTGACGACGGCGGCACCGAGATCGTGCAGGGCCTGCCGCTGCAGTTCAACCAGGACAACATCGAGGAGATGGCCAAGCTGTACTAATCCAGTACGCGGTTGAGCCACACTCAAAACCCCCGCGGGCATCGCCCGCGGGGGTTGCTTTTCGCAGATACGGATTTGTCATACCAGTCTTTGAATCGCCTCGTGCTTCTCTCCGGTGATCCAGTCCACGTCGTCGGTCAGCCAGTCCATGATCTCCAGCTGGCGGGTCTCCCACTGGATGGTAGACGCCTTCTCTTCTTCGGTCATCTCCCGGTCAAAGGCCTTCACCTTCTCGCAGTAGCCGAAGATGTAGCCCGCGCCGTTCCAGATGGTAAAGTTGCTGTCCGGACCCTCTGAAACGGTGTCGCCCCGGGCGGCGATCAGACCGTCATGACGGCGCTTGTACTCCTCCTCGCAACCGGGCTTCAACTTCGTGACGAACACCCGGTGCCGGATCAGCGACTTGTCCTGGCGCACGATGCCGATGTCGTGGTACATCAGCCGCATGGTGCCGGGGGCGCACAGCAGCGTGCCGTCAGCGCCCACAGACCCCTCCAGGGCGGCGGGCAGGCCGGGAGTCTCTCCTTCTCCTGTCCACTCGCTGTAGCCGCAGAGCAGGTCTTCTACGCCCCACAGTGAGAAGTTGTCCAGCCCCATCATTACCGCTTCACCGCGAATCTGCTCCCCATGGGTCGCCAGTCGCTCCGATACCGCCTGCCGCTTTCCGGGAACCAGGCGGATGATAAATGCCAATCGCTTCATTTCCTTCCAATCCTCCTAGAACAGCGAAAGCCGTGAAGCAGATTTTTCGTTCTGGCAAGGAAAGACCCCGCAGGCTTGCTGGCGGCAAGTCAAGGGGGCTTGACGCAGCCAGGGCGGGGAAAAGATGCTCACGGAATCGCTGGGCTAAACTGAGAGGAGTATGAGTGTGTTTCAGATCAGTATCCGTATATCCTGTGCCACTCTTCCGTGAACGTGCCGTCCTCGTTTCGCAGTACCAGGGGCGGCAGCCAGTGCAGGCCATCGCCGCCCTGCTTGACACCCTCCAACAGCACGAACTTCGGGGCGCGACCGGCGACGCCGTGCACGGTGCGCAGGCGCTTGGGGGCGATGCCGGAATCATCCATGGCCCGCATCAGCTCATAGGCCCGGGGGGCGGGGTAGATGACGCAGAACCGGCCGCCGTTTTTCAGCAGCATCGCCGCGGACCGGGCGACGGCGGAGGGGGTCAGGTCGCCCTCGTGGCGGGCGATGCGCACGGTTTCGCTCAAGCTCTCCAGCGCCGCGCCGCTGCGCCCGTAGGGGGGATTGCATACCGCCAGGGAATAGCGCCCCGCGCCCAGCGTCCGCCAGGCTTCGCGCATGTCCAGGCAGTGCACGCAGACCCGCTCCTGCAATGCGTTCAGCGTCACGCTGCGGTTGGCCATATCGGCCACGTCCGGTTGCAGCTCCACGGCGTCTACCGACATGCGGGGCTGGTGGCCCGCCATCAGCAGCGCGATGGCGCCGGTGCCGCAGCCCAGGTCCACGGCCTTTTCATCCTTCCGAGGCGTGGCAAAATCCGCCAGCAGCACGCTGTCGGTGCCGAAGCGGAAGGCGTCTGGGCGCTGGATCAGCTTCAATCCGTCGCATTGCAGGTCGTCCAGCCGCTCGCCGGGGAGCAGTGTGGTTTCGTCGCGCGTCATTGTCCGCTCCAGCGGTAGATCGTCGCGCCGTCCATGTGCTCCATGTAGCTGGGCTCGGCCCAGCCGCCGCTCTCGCTGGTGCCGATGACCATGCCGTCGCCGGTGCCGATGGCCATGACCATGTTGACGGCGTTGTCGCCGTTGCTCTGGAAGGCGACGATGTCCCCGGCGCCCACCTCGTCGATGGACTGCACCTGCTGGGCGGCCATGCCGATCAGGTCTTCGGGGATGGTGACCGGGAGTCCCGCCGCCACGCACGCGTACTGCACGAAGCTGAAGCCGGGGTACAGGTCGTCCTCCTCACCGGTAAAGGACGCGCCGATGTGCGCCTTCGCGATTTCCAGGATGCGGGCCCGGACAGTGGCGTCCGCCTCCTCCAGCATGGCGGCGAAGCGCTGCTGTACGCCGGCATCCAGCATGTTGGGGGCGGAGTCCGCCATCAGCCGGGACGAGGTTTCCGCGTCCAGCAGGCCGGTGGCCTCCAGATTGGCGGCGGTCTGGAACAGCCGCACGGCGGTTTCGGTGGCGTAGCCATATTCGCCCGTCATGGCGTTGTCAAAGAAGCCCAGGGCGTTCAACCGCGATTGCACAGCCCGCACGTTTTCGCCGGCGTCGCCGAATTTCATCACGTCGGCATTGCCATTCCCCGTACCGGATCGGGAATAGATCGCGGCCCAGGTGGCGGCGTCGGCCTGCCCTGTTACCGGCAAATCGCAGTCCCGCTGAAAGCTTTCCACGGCCTTCCGGGTCAGCTCGCCGAAGCAGGCCGTGCGGCTGCCGGCAAAGTAGCCCATCTGGCCGAGGCGGCTCTGCAGCACGTACACGTTCAGGCCGGTGTCACCCTCGCCTGCGCTCATCTCGGTCAGGAAGGCGGGCCAGGTGATGGGGGAATCGGCCATCAGCCGTATCAGCGTCGCCCCGTCGGCCACGCCGGTGATGGGCAGCCCGTTGACCATTTGAAAGCTCTCCACCGCCTGGCGGGTGATTTCATCGAAGGTGCCGGAGGGCTCGCCGGAAAAATAGCCGTAATCTTTCAGGTGGCGCTGCATCACCAGCACGTCGTTGCTGGACGCGCCCACCTCCAGGGCCGTCATCTGGGCATAGGCGTTGGCAAAGCGGGTCAGGTAATCCTGACGGGAGACGGCATCGGAGCTCTCCAGCCGCTCCAGTGTGGCGCTGTCCGCGAGACCGGTGACCTCCAGCCCGTTGGCCTGCTGAAAGCTCTCCAGGGCGGCGCGGGTTTCGGCGTCGTAGGTGGAATCGCTGTTGCCGCTGAAGAAGCCCAGCTCAGCGAGCCGCTGCTCCAGGCGCACCACCTGCTCCGAGGTCATGTCCACCAGGTATTCGGTGTCTACGGGCTCTGACAGCGCGCTGCCGGCCAGCGACAGGGCGGCCAGCAGCACGATAATCTTTTTGTATCTCATGGATTTCCTTTCTGAGATGGGCTTAGAGTGTGTTTCTAAATCGGCATCCCACGAAGTGGGCCCACCATGAATGAAACACAGGACGTAATGTTTACACCATACCGCAAAGCGTAGTATACT
>CADBVG010000023.1 GCA_902798105.1 uncultured Eubacteriales bacterium | reverse complement strand
GAGGCGCGGCACCTTTGGCTGCATTTCAAGGCGATTTTCCGCAGGCTTAGTGGGGCTAAGTCAAGGGAAATCAACGCAGAAATGCAGGCAAAGACGCCGAAAATGCGCTTCAGGCATTTTAGAAACACACTCTAGGGCCTTCGGCCCCCCTGAATCGCTCCCTTCGGTCGCTGGGGAAGGCTTTGGAGTATCACGCAACCGTAAAGCCTTCCCCAGCAAGCGTAGCTTGCGTTTCAGGGGCATCGAGCGCCCGGAAAACAGTCCAGTGGACTGTTTTCAGTGGTTCGAGCGCCCGGAAAACTGTCCGGTGGACTGTTTTCAGTGGTTCGAGCGCCCGGAAAACTGTCCGGTGGACAGTTTTCAGCGAGAACGGGTCGGCAGACCCCTGTCGATGGGGCCGGCAGGCCCGTGGTAGGTGGATTTCGATGAAAACGCTTGAGTTTTCATCGAAAGACGGAAGAGGTCGTCTCCCCCACAGCTCAGGATAATTATTCCGTGATCGTGTACATCGCCACCTCGTCGATCTCCCGATTGGTGGCCACCAGCACGTCCTTGCCGGCGGCGTTGACGAAGTGCATCAAATTGGCGCAGCCGGTGTTCTGGTCGATGAACTCGGCCTTGTAGGCCCCGTCCTCATAGGTGATGGCGATGGTGCACTTCGTGCCCTTGCGCCAGCCCACGCACCAGGTGGGCTTGCCCAGCAGCTGCCCGGCCCAGGTGGCGTGGAGCATCTCGGTCTCCTTCTCGGGGGCGGGATACTTCCAGGTGGGCACATAGTTGCCGAACTCGTCCAGGTGGAAAATGGTCAGCGCGTTGCCGTGGAAGGGGCTGATGGCGCCCAGCTCCAGCTGGCCGTCGCCGTCGAAGTCGATCAGCACCGAATCGCTGGAGGGCACCGCGCTGAGCAGGTCGATCTCCCAGTCCTTGCCGGGGGCGACGGGCGGGCGGAACAGGAAGGTGCCCTCCTCGCAGCCCACCACACCGGCCTCGTAGCCGTCGATGCAGACCTTGCTGTAGCCGTGGTTGCGCAGCATGTCCTCCATGATGGGCTCCAGGGTCAGCTGGTGATCCTCGTTGAACACGGACAGGTCGCTGGGCAGCACCGAGGCGTAGCACGCGCCGGGGAAGCGCCAGTCGTTCTTGTACTCGTGGTCGCTCTTCAGGCAGCACACCAGCAGGTAGTTGGTGCCGTTGCGATTCAAAATGCCGAAGCGGTGCACGAAGGGGGCCTCGCACAGCGTGCGGATCTCCCACTCCCCCTTCTTCTTCGCGGTGGCGATGACGATCTTCGCGTTCGCGGAATCATTGGGGGAATAGAATTGATGGGTGGCCAGGAACTGGCCGTCCGTTCCGGGCACGGGCGTCATGGTCATCACGCCGCCGGGCTCGGTCCACACCGTGTCCAGCTGGGTGCCGTCCTCGGCGAACACGTAGCAGGGGTCGTGCTTCTCGGCCGCCACCAGGAAGCGGTGCTCCCCCTCCCAGGTCATCTCCGACATGGCGTAGCACTTGTTGAGGTTTGATATGACCTTCTTCTCGATCTTCATAGCATATCCTTTCCGCCGCGAGCGCGGCGCGTTGTTCAATTAATTAGGAATTAGGAATGAGGAATGAGGAATGATTGTAGAAATCCTCGCGGATTTCTTTGATTGATAAATCCCGCAAGGGATTTTACCGTCCTTCCTAATTCCTAAGGAAATACCGCGCAATTAAGGTGGTCAGCTGGCGAGTGAATTTTTCGACAGATGCAATTGCAGTTCGAAGGTTTACTGGCGGTAAATCGAGAAATCTGCAAGCAGCAGATGTCGGAAAAGGCACCGCCAGATGCGCCGCCGTATTGTGCGGTATTTCCCTAATTCCTCATTCCTCATTCTTGACGGTCCAGTATCTCCGACATGCTCCTGCACGCAAACTTGATGTCCGCGGCCCAGGTGTCGTCGTTGCCCACGTACCACATCTCGGTGACATAGCGGCGGATGCCCAGGCCCCAGGCCTTCTGGATGATGGCATTGAAGTCCACATGGCCGGTGAGGAAGGGCACCTCGCGGAACACGCCGGGCACGGTCTCCTTCAAATGCAGCGCCACGATGTGGCCCCGGCCGGAGTACAAATCGTCCAGCACATTGCCGCCGGAGGACAGCGCCGCGTTGGTCAGGTTGCCGGAATCGGGGTAGACCCCCAGGTAGGGGCTGCCCACGGCGTCCACGTAGTACATGGACTTCCAGACGGTGTTCATGAAGTCGGTCTCCATGGTCTCAAAGCCCATCATGATGCCCCGCACGGCGGCCATCTCCGTGGCCTTCTTCAGGTTCTCCAGGAACCAGGCCCGGGTGTCGGCGGAGCCCTCCTCGTAATACACGTCGTAGCCTGCCAGCTGGATGATGCGGATGCCCAGGTCGTCGGCCAGCATGATGGCCTTCTCCATGATCTCCATGCCCCGGGCGCGTACAGCGGGGTCGGTGGCCCCCAGCGGATACTTGCGGTGGCCCGACAGGCACATGCTGCGGATGGGCAGGCCGACCTCCTTCATGGTCCTGACCAGCTCCAGCCGCTCGTCGGCCGTCCAGTCCAGGCGGGCCAGCTTTTCATCCTTCTCGTCGATGCTGATCTCCACGAAATCGTAGCCGGCCTCCCTGGCAAAGGCCAGCTTCTCCCGCCAGGACAGGCTTGGCGGCATGGCCTTTTCGTAAAGGCCGATGGCATACTTCTTCATGTTCTGATTCCCCGTTCATAAATATTTGCAAAGGCAGGAAGCATCAGATGCGCCATATGATATTAAGGAAAAGATTTCGAAGGTTTACTGGCGGTAAATCGAGAAATCTGCAAGCAGCAGATGTCGGAAAAGGCACCGCCAGATGCGCCGCCGTATTGTGCGGTAGTTCCTTAACATTATATCGGAAAAGATTCTGTTTTGCAATAGGCCGTGACAGCAGGTTGTACGAATATATTTCGATTATTTGACAATACGGGGAAGTTTCAAAGCATATTCTTTCGTCAAACCGGCATAAAACGGGTATAAATTTAATAATTCAACGCGTCCGGAGCTGTTTATGATCGTTATAAGGCATCAATATGCGCATAAACCTGCGGATTTGATGAAAACACATTCCAAATATGAACATAAATACCCCGCAAATTGTAAAGCGCCGCTTGAAATTCTGTTTATTTTCGCGTATAATGGAAGAGCAAAGGTTGGAAACGAACATTAACGGGAGAAAGGGAGGAATTAAATGAGCAAGGTATCCGAAATGACCCGCGAGAAGTGGATCATGTCAACGTTCCCCGAGTGGGGCACCTGGCTGGTCGAGGACATCGAGAACGAGGTCGTCCAGCCCGGCAACGTCGCCATGTGGTGGCTGGGCTGCACCGGCATCTGGTTCAAGACCCCGGGCGGCGCGAACATCACGATCGACCTGTGGTGCGGCAACGGCAAGCGCACCCACGGCGACGGCAAGATGAAGGTGGGCCATCAGATGGCCAACATGTGCGGCGGCCGCGCCATGCAGCCGAACCTGCGCAACGTGCCCTTCGTGATCGACCCCTTCGCCTTCAAGCAGGTGGACGCGGTGCTGGCCACCCACTACCACCAGGACCACATGTCCGCCGAGTGGGCGGCCCACGTGATCAACAGCGGCATGACCACCACCGATGAAAACGGCAAGGAGATCCCCGTGCCCTTCATCGGCCCGCTCAAGTCCGTTGAGACCTGGGTGAAGTGGGGCGTGCCCGAGGAGCGCTGCAGGATCGTCAAGCCCGGCGATGTCATCAAGATCAAGGACATCGAGATCGTCTGCCTGGACAGCTTTGACCGCACCTGCATCGTCACCACCGATTCCACCGGCCCCGACCGGGAGGAGCTGACCGGCAAGTGCCCCACCGACATGGACGAGAAGGCCGTCAACTACCTGGTCAAGACCCCCGGCGGCAATATCTACCACTCCGGCGACAGCCACTTCTCCATCTACTTCGCCAAGCACGGCAAGGACCACGACATCGACGTGGCCTTCGGCTCCTTCGGCGAAAACCCCATCGGCATGCAGGACAAGATGACCTCCATCGACGTGCTGCGCATGGCCGAGAACCTGCGCTGCAAGGTGGTCGTGCCCATCCACTGGGATGTGTGGACCAACTTCCAGGCCGATTGCGAGGAGATCAAGCTGCTCTACGATTTCAAGAAGGACCGCAACGAGTACAAGTTCCACCCGTTCTTCTGGCAGGTCGGCGGCAAGTACGTCTATCCCCAGGACAAGGACAAGATCTACTTCCACCATCGCCGCGGCTTCGAGGACTGCTTCGAGGCGCCCCAGAACATCCCCTACAGGTCCTGCCTGTAAGCCGGATGGGTATCGCCGGGGAGAAGGTCCCTCACTCCGCTCAGGATGACACGGCGCGACGCGCTGTCATTCCGAGCGGAGCGGGCCGGCGGCCCGCGCAGTCGAAGAACCTTTTCCACCCGGCAATCGAATAAGGAGGAACACCATGGCAGACAAGACCATTCTTCAGAAGATCGTCGAGCGTGGCCACTATAAGTTCGTCGATAAGGTGGATTCCTGGCAGGAGGCCGTGAAGCTGAGCTGCGAATCCCTGGCGAAGACCGGCTACGTGTCCGACAACTACTACCAGCAGATCGTGGACTGCATCGAAAAGTACGGCCCCTACGTGGTGTTTGAGCACTACGTGGCCATGCCCCACAGCCAGGAGGGCGCCGAGGGCGCCAACCAGACCGCCGTGGGCTTCATGCGCGTCAAGGAGGACGTGGACTTCGGCAAGGACGAGGACGGCGAGGACAAGATCGCCCGCCTGTTCTTCACCCTGGCCGCCAAGGACCCCAACGAGCACCTGGATAACATGCAGCAACTGATGCAGATCTTCACCAACGAGCCCCTGCTGGACGCCCTGATGGCGGCCAACACCCCCGAGGACATCCTCAAGGCCGAGGCCGACTATCCCCCGGAGGACGATTTCTGATCGATCCGATTCCCAAATGCCTTCCCCTATGAGGAAGGTGCCCCCGCAGGGGGGCGGATGAGGTCCCCACACATACGCTTCGCGCCTTTGTTCGGACCGTCGTTGTTCCATCAACGAGGACCTCATCCGTCTTTGACGAAACAAAGCGAGCATTTTTCGTCAAATCCACCTTCCCCATCGGAGGAAGGCTACCCAGTAAATCCGAACTGGCGGCAGCCTGCCGCCACACCCACCAACGACAGAGAGGGGTAATTCCGTGAATATTCTCGTTTCCATCTGGGAGTTCTTTACGACGTACATCCTGCGCCAGGCTCCCTTCATGATCGGCTTCATCACGATGATCGGTTACATCCTGATGAAGAAAAAGTGGTATGACGTGCTGGGCGGCACCCTGAAGGCCATCATCGGCATGCTGATCCTGAACGTCGGCTCCGGCGGACTGACCAGCAACTTCCGGCCCATACTGGCCGGCCTGAAGGACCGCTTCAACCTGACCGCCGCGGTCATCGACCCCTACTACGGCCAGAACGCCGTCACCGCGGGCGTCGAAGAGCAGTTCGGCGCGGCCTTCTCCTCCGCGCTGACCCTGCTGCTGATCGCTTTCATCGTAAACATCCTGCTGGTTCGCTTCAACAAGATCACCAAGTGCCGCTCCCTGTTCACCACCGGCCACGTGCAGGTGCAGCAGGCTGCCACCGCCTACTGGCTGATCCTGTTCGCGCTGCCCGGACTGTGGCAGGGCGGCATCAAGACCGTCCCGATGCTGATCATCATGTCCATCATCCTCGGCGCGTACTGGGCCGTGGGTTCCAACCTGACCGTCAAGCCCATGCAGGAGCTGACCGACGGCGCGGGCTTCGCCATCGCCCACCAGCAGATGTTCGGCATCCGCCTGGGCTATATCCTGGCCGACAAGCTGTTCGGCACCAACGGCGGCAAGCGCAAGAAGGAGATCAAGAAGGTCGGCGATATGGAACTGCCCGGCTTCTTCTCCATCTTCAACGAGAACATGGTCTGCACCGCCATCCTGATGACCATCTTCTTCGGCATCATCATGACCGTCATCGGCAAACCCTTCTTCGTGGAGCAGGGCAGCCTGGCCGAGAACGCCAGCTTCGTGATGTACGTCCTGACCACCTGCCTGAACTTCGCCGTGTACCTGGCGATCCTGCAGCTGGGCGTTCGTACCTTCGTCACCGAGCTGACCGCCTCCTTCCAGGGCATCGCCGACAAGCTGCTGCCCTCCTCCGTGCCCGGTGTTGACTGCGCGGTCTGCTACGGCTTCGGCGACGCCAACGCCGTGACCTTCGGCTTCCTGGCGGGCCTTGCCGGCCAGCTGGTGGCCATCGTGGCGCTGATCATCTTCCACAGCCCCGTGCTCATCATCTGCGGCTTCGTGCCGGTGTTCTTCGACAACGCCACCATCGGCCTGGTTGCCAACGAAAAGGGCGGCCTGAAGGCCTGCCTGTGCATCCCCTTCCTGTCCGGCCTGATCCAGGTCTTCGGCTCCGCCTTCATCGCGGGCTGGGTTGGCATGGCGCAGTACGGCGGCTATCTGGGCATGTTCGACTGGGCGACCGTGTGGCCGGCCATCACCGTGATCCTGAAGTTCCTCAGCTACGCTGGCGTGGCGGTGGTTGCCATCCTGCTGCTGGCCCTGCCCCAGATCGAGTACATGCGCGATCCCAAGGGCTACTTCCTGATCACCGAGGATTACGAGGCCTACAAGGAGTACATGGCTTCCAAGCGGAAGTAATTCATTGACAGGTCCTTCGACTGCGCCGCTTCGCGGCGCGCAGGACCTTTCCCCCAACGATATCCAATATGAAAGGAAATATCAACATGTCTAAGCTCGACAACAAGAAATTCATGGTTTGCTGCGCCAACGGCGCCGGTTCCTCGCTGATGATGAAGATGACCCTGCAGAAGGTGCTGAACAAGATGGGCGTCAAGCCCGCCTCCCTCCACCACTGCTCCATTTCCGAGGGCAAGAGCGCCGCGCCCAACTACGACATCGTGCTGTGCGCCCGCAACTTCGCCAACATGTTCGCCGATGCCCAGAAGAAGGGTACCGTCGTGCTGGGCCTGAAGAACATCATGTCCGCTCCCGAGATGGAGCAGGCCATGAAGGACGCCGGCCTGCTGGACTGACACACCCCTACCGATACGGCGACCGCCGGCGGTGGCAATGCCGCCGCCGGCGGTATGCATTTTCAGGAGTCCTATGATCAAATCCATCATATTTGACCTCGACGACACGCTGTACGACTTCACTTCTGCCCACGCCTTCGCCATGAAGCGGCTGATGGCCTATGTCAGGGCCAACCTGGGCCTGGATGACGAGCGCTTCGACGCGCTGAACCGGGAGGCCCTGAACAGGCAGAAGCAGCGCCTCGGCAGCTGTGCCGCCCTTCACAACCGGCTGATCCGCTACCAGATGCTGCTGGAGGCCGCCGGCAAGCCCATCGCCCATGCGCCGGAGATGGAGGCGCTCTACTGGTCCACGCTGCTGGAGCGCATCCGGCCCACCCATGGCGCGATCGAGACGCTGGGAAGCCTGCGCCTATCGGGCTACACCATCGGCATCGGCACCAACATGACCGCCAACTGGCAGTACGCCAAGCTGAAGCGCCTGGGGCTGATGGCCTATGTGGACTACATCGTCACCAGCGAGGAAGCCGGCGTGGAAAAGCCGGCGCCGGAGCTGTTCCTGCTGTGCGCCGAAAAGGCCGGGTGCGCCCCGGCGGAGTGCGCGTTCGTGGGCGACAGCTTGGAAAGCGACGCCCTGGGCGCCCGGGACGCGGGCCTGGCCGCCTACTGGTTCAACCCGAGCGCCGACCCCGTGGACGTTCCGGAGGGCATCAGGCGCATCCGGGCATTCTCCGAGCTTCCCGCACTGCTGGAAAACGCATAACCCCCAAAGGAGCCCGACCATGAAACGAGATCGCCAGACCGTCAACCTTCGCCATGCCGAGATGCTGGCCATGATCCGCGACCGGCAGGAAATCCTGGTGGATGAGCTGGCCCGGGCCTTCGACATCTCCGCGATGACCGTCCGGCGCGACCTGCAAACCCTGGAGGAGCAGGGCAAGATCAGCCGCTTCCACGGCGGCGCGACGGTGGACGTGCGCGCCATCGCCCCGGACGAAAAGGAGCAGGTGGCCCTGTGCCAGCGCCTGATCGCCCGCTGCGCGGCGACCCAGGTCAATAGCGGCGACACGCTGCTCATCAACGGCAGCAACACAGCGCTCGCGCTGCTGGACCACCTGGAGGGCAAGACCGCCAGCGCGTTCACCAACAACGCCATGATGGTGGGCCACCGCTTTCCCGAGGGCGTGGACGTGCAGCTGTCCGGCGGCGTGCTGCGGGGCACGCGCCACATCCTCACCGGCGACCTGGCCCTGCGCAACCTGATGGACGTGCGCGCCGACAAGGCCTTCCTGGGCTGCACCGGCATCTCCCCCGACGGGGAGATACTCTGCGGCATCCCCTCGGAGCTGGGCATCAACGAGACGATGATCGAACACGCCGACGCCTACTTTATACTCGCCGACTACACCAAGATCGGCAAGGCCGGCACCTACGCCAGCTTCCACCTGGAGAAGAAGGGCTGCGTGATCACCGACGAGCTGGCCCCCGACGATGTGCTGAAGCGGCTGCGCGCCATCGGTATGCAGGTCATACAGGCCCGCGCCGCCGATTACCCGGAGGTTTGTTGATCGTAGATTGACAACCGCCCCCGCATGGCGTATAATAAATATGTTACGGTTTTAACCGACCTATCAACCAATTTGTAAAGGAGCGACATTCCATGAAGCAGTTTACCTACACCATCAAGGACGCCCTGGGCATCCACGCCCGTCCCGCCGGCCTGCTAGCCAAGAAGGCCAAGAGCTATGCCGACACCACCGTCACCATTACCGCCAACGGCAAGACGGTCAACCTGGGCCAGCTGATGAAGCTGATGGCCCTGGGCGTGAAGCAGGGCTGCGAGGTCACCATCACCTGTGATGGCGCCAACGAGGAAGAGGCCGCCACCGGCCTGCTGGCCTTCCTGGAGGAGAACCTGTAAGGAAATACCGCATAATAAGGGCAGGCTTGCTGGCGGCAAGTCAAGGAATTTGCAGGATGTGCATGGCGGAAATGGCACCGCCAGACATGCCGCCCGTTTGTGCGGTATTTCCCTAAGTCAATGGATTACCGTAGGGGCGCCGATGCGGCGCCCCTGCTTGCGTATAGGAGCAACCATGAAATACGACGCCATATTCTTCGACCTGGACGGCACGGTGGTGGACTCGCTGCAGGACATCACAGACGCCGTGAACCACACCATGCGCCACTTTTCCCTCCCCGAGCGCACCCCTGATGAACTCAAGCCCCATTTGGGCTGGGGCGTGGGGCACCTGATGCGCGCCATACTGCCGACGCACACCGAGGAAGAGGTTGAAACCGTCCTCGCCCACTACCGGCCCTACTACGCCCTCCACGCCGGGGACAAGAGCCGCCCCTTCGACGGCATCCTGCCGATGATGCGGCGCATGAAGGACGCCGGGCTGGTGCTGGCGATACTGTCCAACAAGCCCGACCCCGCCGTGCAGCCCCTGGCCCGCCGCTTCTTTGCCGACACGGTCAGCCTGGCCGTGGGCGAGGTTGAGGGCGTGCGCCGCAAGCCCCACCCCGACATGGTCCAGGCCGCCGCCCGGCAGCTGAATGTGCCCCTGGCGCGCTGCCTGTATGTGGGCGATTCCGAGGTGGACATCGACACCGCAAAAAACGCAGGCATCGACTGCGCCTGCGTCACCTGGGGCTTCCGCACAAGGGAGCAATTGAAAAAAGCCGGCGCGACGGTGATCGTCGACACGCCGGAAGGGCTGGAGAGATATATAAATTCTGATTTATCGCGGGGCGACAAATCAGAATTGAATGAGGAATTAGGAATGAGGAATTAGGAATGATGGTGCAAATCCAAAGAAATCCGCAAGGATTTCCTCCTCCATTCCTCATTCCTAATTCCTCATTCCTCATTGTTCTGATTTATCGAGCAGGGCTCGATAAATCAGAATTTACATACTCCCCAACAACTGATACAATATCCGATACAGCGTCCCCGCGTCCTCGGGGCTCAGGCAGATGCACTGGCCCATTTGGCCGGGGATGCAGGCGGCCCTGTCCCGCAGGGCGAGGCCTGCGTCGGTCAGGGTGACCACCAGGTTGCGCTCGTCCTCGGCGGAGCGGGCGCGGGTGACCAGCCCCTTCTCGGCAAGCTTCTTGATCACCGGCGTCAGCGTGCCCGAATCCAGGTGCAGCCGCTCGCCGATCTCCTTGCTGGTCACCGAGGGCTTCTCCCACAGCACCATCATGGTCACGTACTGGGTGTAGGTCAGGTCGATGTCGTCCAAGAAGGGCTTGTACTTCTTCACGACCTCCCGGGCGCAGGCGTACAGCGGAAAACACAGCTGGTTTTCCAGCTTCAGCGCCTCATACTGCTTTTCGGCCATGTCAGGTCACCCCGAGCAGCTTGACCTGTTTGCGGGCAAACTCAGCCGCGTCGGCGCAGTCCTGGGTATTGGGGCGGCCCTTGTTCAGGAACAGGAATTCGCCCTTGCACTGGAAGAACATCTCCGCGGTCTTTACCGCGCTGCCCGCCGCCGCCGACTTGATGGCCGCGTAGGTGGACTTTTTCGTGCAGGCGCTGCCGAACACCACGATCTTGCCGATGTTCTTCGCGTTGGCGCTGATGAAGTTCACCACCGCCGCGTCGGGCTTGCCACCGTATACGCTGGCCCCCAGGAACACGATGTCGGCATACTTATCCAGCGGCACATCCACGGTCTTCGCCTCGGCCCCCACGGCCTCGGCGATGGCATCGGCCAGCTTCTTCGTCGCGCCGCCCTTGCTGAAATAGCGCACGTCAATCCTCATGTCTTACGCCCCCTTCTTCTCTTCTTCGTAGCCCTGGCGCACAGCCTTCGCCAGCTGGTCCGCGCAGGAGGTGGGCCGGGTTCCGCACAGGTTGCCCAGCAGGTACGATTCGATCTTGTCCACCGTCCAGCCGTCCACCAGCTTCGATATGGCCTTCAGGTTGCCGTTGCAGCCCCCCAGGAAGCTGATGTTGGTGACCACGTCCCCGTCCAGGTCGTAGCTGATCATCTGGGAACAGGTCATCTTTGTCCTGTAGTCGTGATGCATATTGATTGACCTCCTGTTGATTTGATATAATCAATTTTACAAAATTGATTATATCAAACATTTTGATGGCTGTCAAGGGGATAAATCAGTATTTCAGAACGCGCTGATCGGCAAACTCTCGTCGTCGCTGCCCTTTTCGATCTTCAACACTTTTATCGTATAGCTGTTCCCGCCGTCTACGCGCACGGTGGCGGTTTCCCCCACCCTGCGACCCATGACGGCCTTGCCCAGGGGGGATTCCTTGCTGATAATGCCATTGATGGCATCCTCCCGCAGGGTGGTCATCAGGGTGATGGTCTCGGTGTCGCCGTCCTCCACGTACTCGATGGTCACCTTGTCGAACAGCCCCGCCACCCCCTCCCGGGTGTCAGACTTGATCACCTTGGCGGTGGCGATCATCCGCCGCAGGTAGCGCAGGCGACTGTCGCAGCGGCGCAGCTCCTGCTTGGCGGCCTTGTATTCATAATTTTCGCTCAGGTCGCCAAAGCCCCGGGCGGTCTTCAAGTCTTCGATGCACTTTGGCCGCACCACCTTCATCCGGTAGTCGATCTCCTCCTGCATCTTCTTGATGTCCACTTCCGTCAGTTCGTTGTACATTGCCCTCGCCTCACCGGATAAAGTTGGTCATCTCACCCTTTTCCTTCACGGGCAGGCCGTACTTTTCCCGGCCCAGGGCGATGCTCTTCATTAAAAACGCCATGTTCCGGGCCACCATGCGCATGTTCCGCAGGCCCTCCGCGTCCCGGGCCGCCTCGCCGGGGGTCATGCCGTGGACGCTGTTCCAGTAGTAGCCGGAGGCCACCGGCATGCCGGAGATGGTGAAGTACTTGTTCAGCCGGTCGAAGGCCGCCGACGAGCCGCCCCGGCGACAGACCGCCACCGCCGCGCCCACCTTCATGGACTTGTCGAAGCCCGTGGAGTAGAACAGCCGGTCCAGGAAAGCCATGAGCGTGGCGTTGGGGCCGGCGTAGTACACCGGGCTGGCCACCACGATGCCGTCCGCCGCCTGGAACTTCGGCGCGACCTCGTTCACCATGTCGTCGAACACGCACTTGCCCTGCTTCGCGCAGCCGTTGCAGGCGATGCAGCCCCGGATGGCCTTGTTGCCCACGTGGATCAGTTCAACCTCAATCCCCTCGGCCTGGAATACCTTTTCCATCTCTGACAGCGCCAGCGCCGTGTTGCCGTTCGCCTTCGGGCTGCCGTTGATCAGCAATACCTTCATATATAACACCCCTTGTATTGAATTCTCCGGTCATTATAGCATCTAATCCCCGATGCGTCAAACCCATTGAAGGATATGGCGGGGTGTGGTAGAATAGAAGAAAATTCTGATATATCGAGCTGGGCTCGATATATCAGAACAATGAGGAATGAGGAATGAGGAATGGAGGAGGAAATCCTTACGGTTTTCTTTGATTGGAATCAAAACAAATCCCGCAGGGATTTGAACCATCATTCCTAATTCCTCATTCCTAATTCCTCATTCAATTCTGATTTGTCGCAACGCGACAAATCAGAATTCCCAAAGGAGGCCCCTCCATGCCCGATTCCATCATCATCGGCGCGGCGATCGTGGACATTCCGCTGTCGCCGGTCACGCCGGACATCTTCACCGCCCATTCCACGCCGCTTCAGCGCATCGCCATGGGGCTGGGCGGCGACGCGGCCAACGAGGCGCTGGTGCTGGCGCGGCTGGGGCACGCCCCGGCGCTGGTCAGCGTGGTAGGCGACGACGCACCCGGCGACTACGTCCGCCGCACCCTCGCCCGGGCGGGGGTGGACACCTGCGCCGTGACCGTGCGGCCAGGGCTGGACACCGGCATCAACGTCGTGCTGGTGCGCCCCGACGGCGAGCGCGGCTTCATCACCAGCCGCAGCGGCAGCCTGCGCCGGCTGGCCCTTTCGGACATACTGCCCGCCCTGGATTCCCCGGCCCTGCAGGGGGCAAGGGTCGCCTGCCTGGCCAGCCTGTTCGTCTCGCCCGAATTGACCCTCGAAGACACCGCCGCCCTGTTCGACGCGCTGAAGGCCCGGGGGCTGGTGCTCTGCGCCGACACCACCCGCCCCAAGCATGGCGAGACCCTCCGGGAAGTGGGCGCGGCGCTCTCCCGGCTGGACTACTTCTTCCCGAACCTGGAGGAGGCGGCGGCCCTCACCGGCCAGCGCGACCCCGACGCCGTGGCCGACGCCCTGCTCGACTGTGGGGTCGGTCACGTGGCGCTGAAGCTGGGCGGCCGGGGCTGCCTGCTGGCAAGCCGGGATGGGCGCCATCTGATCCCCGCCGTTCCCGGCGTGCAGTGCATGGACACCACCGGCGCGGGCGACACCTTCGCCGGGGGCTTCATCGCCGCGCTCCTGGAGGGCCGGTCCTTCGCCGACTGCGGCCGCTACGCCAATGCCGCCGCGTCGCTGTGCGTGGAAACCGTCGGCGCGACGACCGGAAGCTGGACCCGGAAGAATGCGGACGCGCGGTTCAGCGCCATTCCTTAGCGTCATGGCCAGGACAAAGCAGGCCCGTCCTGGTTCCGGCGGAAGCCCTCCATGGGTTTCCGCCGATAGAGTCGCGGGGACAGGTTCCCTGACTCACTTTTCCGCTTCATTGGGGCGAGTCAAGGAACCTGTCCCTGTGACTTATAGCGACGGCCCGGATGCCGCTGTAAAAAAATGACTGTCATACATAATTTCAGGGCGTTCCCCGAAACCGGCGAACGCCCTGAATGTATTTACTTCTGTCAGATATCCTCTTCTGGCGCATCCACCTCGACGCCGCCTTCAGCACCCTCGGTCTCGTTCTCCTCGGCCTCTTCCTCGGGCTCCTCCTCGGCCTCGGCCCTTGCCACACAGACCACCTTGCTCTCCTCGGCCACGCGCATCAGGCGCACGCCCTGGGTGTTGCGGCTAAGCGTGGAGATGCTGCCCACCGGCACGCGGATGATGGTGCCGTCGTCGGTGATCAGCAGTATGTCCTCGGCCTCGTCGGCCAGCAGCTGGCAGGTGAGCCTGCCGGTCTTGGGCGTCAGGTTCATGGCCTTGATGCCCTTGCCGCCGCGGCTCTGTACCCGGTACTCGTCGATCTCGGTCAGCTTGCCGTAGCCGTTCTCGGTGATCGACAGCACCTTCATGTCCGGGAACACCGGGCACATGTCCACCACCTCGTCGCCGGGGTTCAGCTCGATGGACTTCACGCCCATGGCCGCGCGGCCGATGGGGCGCATGTCGGTCTCGGGGAAGCGGATGGCCATGCCGTCGCGGGTGCCCAGCAGCAGCTCGTAGCTGCCGTCGGTCAGCGCCACGCCGATCAGCTCGTCGTCCTCGCGCAGCACCAGGGCGATCAGGCCGCTCTTGCGCAGGTTCGTGAACTCACTCAGCTCGGTGCGCTTGATCACGCCGTTCTTCGTCGCCATGATCAGGTAGTGCCCCGCCACCTTCTCCGCCGGCACCGGCAGCATGGCCTTCACCTTCTCGCCGGCGTCCAGCTGCAGCAGGTTCACGATGGCGGTACCCCTGGCGGTGCGTCCGGCCTCGGGAATCTGGTAGCAGTTCATCTGGTAGGCCCGGCCCCGGTTGGTGAAGAACATCAGCGTATCGTGGGTGTTGACCACGTACATCTGCTCAACGAAGTCCTCCTCCCGGGTGGTGGCCCCGACGATGCCCTTGCCGCCCCGCTTCTGGGCGCGGTAGGTGGCCTTGGGCAGGCGCTTCACGTAGCCGTAGTGGGTCAGCGTGACCACCATGTCCTCCTCGGCGATCAGGTCCAGCATGTCGATCTCCCCCTCCAGGGCGGAAATCTCGGTGCGGCGCTCGTCGGCGTACTTGCGCTTGATCTCGGTCAGCTCGTCCTTGATGATGCCCAGCACCATGCTCTCGTTCGCGAGAACCTCCTTGTAGTAGGCGATCATCTTCTGGAGCTCGGCGTACTCGGCCTCAATTTTATCGCGCTCCAAGCCGGTCAGGCGCTGCAAACGCATGTCCAGTATGGCCTGGGCCTGGCGCTCGGAAAGACCGAAGCGGCTCATCAGGCCTTCCTTCGCCTCCTGGCCGGTGCGGCTGGAGCGGATCAGCTTGATGACCTCGTCGATGTTGTCCAGGGCGATGATCAGGCCCTCCAGTATGTGGCTGCGGGCCTCGGCCTTGTTCAGGTCGTACTGGGTGCGGCGGCGGATCACGTCCTCCTGGTGCTCCAGGTAGTGGTGGATCATCTGCCGCAGGGAGAGGATCTTCGGCGTGCCGTCCACCAGGGCCAGCATGATGGCGCCGAAGGTATCCTGGAGCTGTGTGTGCTTGTACAGCGTGTTTAGCACCACATTGGCGTTCACGTCCCGCTTCAGCTCGATGACGATGCGCATGCCCTCGCGGTCGGATTCGTCGCGGATGTCGCTGATGCCCTCCACAGCCTTCTCGTGGACCATCTCGGCGATCTTCTCAATCAGCTTGGCCTTGTTGACCATGTAGGGGATCTCGGTGACGACGATGCGCTGGCGGCCCTGGGACATCTCCTCGATCTCGCTCTTGGCGCGAACGATGATGCGGCCCCGGCCCTCGTGGTAGGCGTCGTAGATGCCCCGCTTGCCCAGGATCACGCCGCCGGTGGGGAAATCCGGGCCCTTCACGAACTGCATCAGGTCGTCCACGGTGCATTCGGGGTTGTCGATGTAATGCACGCAGGCGTCGATGACCTCGCCCAGGTTGTGGGGTGGGATGTTGGTCGCCATGCCCACGGCGATGCCGCTGGAGCCGTTCACCAGCAGGTTCGGGAAGCGGCTGGGCATCACGGCGGGCTGCATCAGGGTCTCGTCGAAGTTCGGGTAGAAATCGACGGTCTCCTTCTCGATGTCCCGCACCATCTCCATGCTCAGCTTGGAAAGCCGGGCCTCGGTGTAACGCATGGCGGCCGCGCCGTCGCCGTCCACCGAGCCGAAGTTGCCCTGGCCCTCCACCAGCGTGTAGCGGATGGAGAAATCCTGGGCCAGGCGCACCATGGCGTCGTAAACGCTGCTGTCGCCGTGGGGGTGGTATTTACCGAGCACGTCGCCCACGATGCGCGCCGACTTGCGGTAGGGCTTGTCCGGCGTGATGCCCATCTCGTTCATCGAGTACAGTATGCGCCGGTGCACCGGCTTCAACCCGTCCCGCACGTCCGGCAGGGCGCGGGTGACGATGACCGCCATGGCGTAGGAGATAAAGGATTTTTTTAATTCGTCTTCTATATTCAACGGTGTCAGTTTTCCAATATTGAACTCGTCTGCCAAGAGTAGCTCCTCCGTTTCTTTTGAGGAATGGCTCCCTCCCCGAGGGAGCTGTCAGCGCAGCTGACTGAGGGAGTCGGCTCAAATATCGAGGTCCGCCACCAGCTTGGCGTTCTGCTCAATAAACTCCCTGCGCGGCTCCACCTGGTCGCCCATGAGCAGGGTGAACAGCTCGTCGGCGGCGATGGCGTCCTTCATCTCAACGCGGTACATGCTGCGGGTCTCGGGGTTCATGGTGGTGTCCCACAGCTGCTGGTAGCTCATCTCGCCCAGGCCCTTGTAGCGCTGGATCTCGGGCTTGGCGTCGCGGCCCATCTCGTCCAGCAGCTTCTGCAGCTGGCTGTCGGAGTAGACGTACTGCTCCTGCTTGCCCCGGGTGACCTTGTACAGCGGGGGCTGGGCGGCGTAGACGTAGCCGTCCTCGATCAGCTTGGGCATGAACCGGTAGAAGAACGTGAGCAGCAGTATGCGGATATGGTTGCCGTCCACGTCGGCATCGGTCATGCAGACGATGCGGTGGTAGCGCAGCTTGCTGGGGTCGAACTCAGCCCCGAAGCCCGCGCCGAAGGCGGTGATCATGGCCTTGATCTCGGCGTTGGACAGGGCCCGGTCGATGCGGGTCTTTTCCACGTTCAGTATCTTGCCCCGCAGGGGAAGTATGGCCTGGAAGTGCCGGTCGCGGCCCTGCTTGGCACTGCCGCCGGCGCTGTCGCCCTCGACGATGAAGATTTCGCACTTGGCCGGGTCGCGCTCAGAGCAGTCCGCCAGCTTGCCGGGCAGCGCAGCGCTCTCCAGGGCGGTCTTGCGGCGGGTCAGGTCGCGGGCCTTGCGGGCGGCCTCCCTCGCGCGGGCAGCGGACAGGCACTTGTCCAGCACAGCCCTTGCGGCGGAGGGGTTTTCCTCCAAATACTGGGACAGCTTCTCGGTCACCATGGAATCCACCAGCGGGCGAATTTCGGAATTGCCCAGCTTGGTCTTGGTCTGGCCCTCGAACTGGGGCTCCACCAGCTTGACGGACACGATGGCGGTCAGGCCCTCGCGCACGTCGTCGCCGGTCAGGTTGGCGTCGCTGGCCTTGAGCATGTTGGTCCGGCGGGCGTAGTCGTTGATGACCCTTGTCAGGGCGTTTCTGAAGCCTGCCAGGTGGGTGCCGCCCTCGGGGGTGTGGATGTTGTTGGCGAAGGAGAACACGCTTTCGTTGAAGCTGTCGTTCCACTGCAGCGCCACCTCGACGGTGGAACCGTTCTTCACCCCGGAAATATACACCGGCGGGGCAAACAGGGGCGTCTTGTGGCGGTTCAGGTACTCCACAAAGGACACGATGCCGCCCTCGTAGTGGAATTCCCGGCTGACGGGGGTCTCGCCCCGGTCGTCGGTCAGCACGATGCGGATGCCGGCGTTCAAAAAGGCCATCTCGCGGAAGCGGGTCTTCAGCGTATCGAAGTCGAAGTGGCCGGTCTCAAAGATGCCGGGCTCCGGGTCCTCGCCGGTCTTCACGTCCGGCCAGAAGCGGATGGTGGTGCCGGTGCGGTCGGTCTGGCCCACGACCTTCAGGTCGTAGAGGATCTTGCCCCGCTCGTACTCCTGCTGGTAGATCTTGCCGTCCTGGTATACGTTCACCAGCAGGTGGCTGGACAGGCCGTTCACCACCGACGCGCCCACGCCGTGCAGGCCGCCGGACACCTTGTAGCCCTCGCCGCCGAACTTGCCGCCGGCGTGCAGCACCGTCAGGCAGACCTCCACCGCCGGGCGGTGCATTTTGGGATGGATGCCCACCGGGAAGCCGCGGCCGTTGTCCTGCACCGTCACCGAGCCGTCCAGGTTCAGCGTGACCTCGATGTTGTCGCAGTAGCCCGCCAGCGCCTCGTCGATGGCGTTGTCCACGATCTCATACACCAGGTGGTGCAGGCCCCGCTCGTCCGTGGAGCCGATGTACATGCCCGGGCGGCGGCGCACGGCCTCCAGCCCCTCGAGCACCTGTATCTGGCTCTCGTCATAGTGATTGTCTCTTTGCATATTCTGGCCTCTCCCATCGCCGGAAAACCGGCCCCGTAAAAATATTTTTCTTCTTATATTAATTATACCACTTTAACGCATCCCCATACAGCACGGGCAGGTAAACAATCCCAGGGAAATATACATTTAACGCGGTAGATTCTGATTTGGCGAGCTGATGACGAAGGCCCCAAAAGTGGCCTTCCCCCGGTGGGGAAGGTCAGCAAAGGCGCGAGGCGTAACGTTAGGGGAGGACCTCATCCGTCACGGCTTCGCCGTGCCACCTTCCCCACCGGGGGAAGGCTTTTGGCTGCCGCAAGTCCCCGACAAATCAGAATTTGCGAATCCGCTTACCCCGGTTTGGGCACGCTGACAAACCCCCCGCGGCTTTGCCGTGGGGGCCCTCTCAGCGCACCCAAAGGGATGGCGTCGCTTCGCGCCGCGGCCTTCGGCCGAACCCATTTGCTCGCTTCGCTCGCAAAGGAGTCCGCTTATCCCGGTTTGGGTGCGCTGAGAGGGCCCCGCCAGCTTCGCCGGCGGGGCCCTCTCAGCGCACCCAAAGGGATTCGAACCCCTGACCTACCGCTTAGGAGGCGGTCGCTCTATCCTGCTGAGCTATGGGTGCATATGCAGTTTTCAATGCCTGTCTATTATGGCACGAACCGGGGCGATTGTCAAGGGCGGAAATGTTTCGTTTTTCTGCCTTGAATTTCAATGTCCGATATGCTATGATGTTATTCCAAATTTACAGAAAGGCCGCAACGGTTCCAATCCATGAAGTATCCGAAATTCTGGGCCCGCTTTTTCCTGGTCGCGTCTATCGTCACCGCGGCGCTGATCTTCTGGTTCTCGGCGCAAAAGGGCACCGAATCCCAGGCGCTCAGCGACCCGCTGACCCTCCGGGTGGCCCAACTGCTGCGGCCCGACCTGATGCAGATGTCCGAGGCCGAGCGCATCAGCTTCCTGGAGCTGCTGAGCACCATCATCCGCAAGAACGCCCACTTCTGCGAGTTCGCGCTGTTGGGCTTCAACCTGATGGGCGCCATGCGCTTTCGCTTCCCGGGGCTTTCAAACGGCAAATGCCGGCTGCGGGCGATGGGCATCGCCGTGGCCTACGCCATCTCGGACGAGCTGCACCAGCTGTTCGTCAGCGACCGCGCCACCCGGGCGCTGGACGTTCTGATCGACAGTGCGGGCAGCCTGACCGGAACCCTTGTGCTGACCCTCGGCCTGGCGATACTGGCGATTTTGAATCAGCGGCGCGTTTCGCGCCGCTGATTCGATATGTTCTCGATTTACCGCCAGTAAACCTTCGAAATCTGCAATTGCATCTGTCGAAAAATTCACTCGCCAGCTGACCACCTTAATTGCGCGGTATTTCCATAAGATTCTTCGACTTCGCTCAGAATGACAGCATGTCGCGTCAATCTGAAACAATCACTTGGTTCTCTCCCCGATGTAATCCCGCACGAAGTCGAAATCTTCCTTCCGCACGTACACCCGGCACTTGTAATTGCCCTTCAGGGTCAGGTCGATCAGGTCGTATTTTGGGTGCAGGCCTATCCGGCGCACGTCCGCGAACAGCGTCACGCCAAAGCCGTTCGGCTGCGCCGCCCCCGCGCCCTGGATGCTTCCCGGCGGCGTGGCCAGGGCCAGCCGGTCGATCACTTCCCCGGCGCTCGTCGCGCCCTCGTAATGGATCTGGCGCAGGCCCTCCCCATTCATCGCGAAGCCGATCACCTCCACGCCGCCCCTGTACCTGGCTGAAGCGATATGGGCCAATCGCAGTATGCCCACCGTTATAAGCCCGCCCCCCAGGCAGATGCCCGTGATGATGGCGAAGGTCGTAAGGCTGCTGCGGCCAATGCCCATCGCCAGCATGATCCCCATGAGCACCGCCCAGGACAGGCCGAACACCAGCATGATGACCTTCAGCACGTAGTCGGTTTCAAACCGGTTTTGCACCATGTCGCGCTCATACGCCCAGCGGTACGTCCCGTCGGAATACAGCCACACCGCCTCCGGGCGGCCACCCTCGCTTCCGTGCTCCACGCTCAACCCCCCTGTTCCATCACTTCATAGGTCCTGCCGTGCCAGGACAGCAGGCCGGGGGCCTCGAAGAACACGCTCCAGCCGCTGCCGTCGGCCATGGTAAAGCCGTAGTAGATGCCGGAATCGGTGACGCCGAGGTTCGCGTCCTCGCCGATGCGCAGGCTGGCCAGCCACTCGATGGCGGCGCGGATCCGGGCGGGGTCGGTGATGGTCTCGTCCTTCTCCTCGTCCACGTGATAGTACATCTCCACCGGCAGGTTATCGTCCAGGTTCTCGAAGTGGGCGGCGAATTCCGGGTCGTTGGCGAACGCTGGCAGCAGGTTGCCGGGCAGCGGATCGGTCCAGGGCTTCACCTCCGCCGCGTCCTTCACGCACATCGGCTCCAGCACAATGCCCGCCGCCGTCTCCGCGCCGTCAAAATAGTGCTTCTGCACGAATTCCCGGGTCTCGCCGGGCTGCACCGGGTTGTCCATGAAGGTCTCCAGCGACCGGGGCGGCGCGCAGAACACGTTGCCGTCCCCGTCCAGGTACTTCACCCGATACTCCAGCCAGGTCAGGGCCACCTCGCCATGGTTCACCAGCGCGTATTCCACCGCCACAGACCGGGTCTTTTCGCTGAAGAGCCTGCGGGCAATGAGGGTCGCCACGGCGTTGCCCGACCCGTCCTCCAGCTCAATGGGCACATTGATGGGCACGCCCTGGGCGTCCAGCGCCTCGGCCCGGGTGTCATTGATCAGGCCAATGCCCCCGACGATCATCGCAAAAGCGGCCAGCACGGCCACGACGCGCAGCATTGCCTTCATGGAACCGCCTCCTTATGTCGTTTTTTTATTATGACGAAAGGGCGCGTAATGTTGTTCCAAGCATACGGTCATGTCTTCTTAAAGACCTGTGGTTTGATCGTTTGTGAACAAACTATAAACATTTGTATGGAAATGTTGATATTTCCTTATGCTCACCGTACAATATCTTTACTATCATTTAAGGAGGTTTTACCATGAAGAAGCATCTTGTCTCAATGCTGTTGGCCGTACTGTTGCTGACGATGAGCGCCGTTCCCGCACTGGCCGCCGCCCCAAAGGTGAAAAAGGTGGAATGCTCGGGCAGCGGCATGGTGGAGGTGGAATTCACCACCGAAAACGTGCGCTACAAGAATACCAAGGTAGTGGTCAAGAACTCCGCCGGCAAGAAGCTGTCCGTAAAGATCATCGAGAAGGACAACGACGACATCCTGTTCAAGGTCTCTGGCCTGAAGGCGGGCGGTAAGTACACCTACACCATCTCCGGCGTGCGCGCGGGCAACAGCGGCACCTACGGCAAGGTGAAGGGCAGCTTCAAGGCGCCTTCCAACAAGCCGAAGATCAAGAAGGTGACATTCGACGCCGTCCACGACAACCTGGAGATCGACTTCGCCACCGCCGTGCAGTACAGGAACCTGAAGGTGACCGTCAAGGACGCCGCCGGCAACAAGCTGACCGTGTGGAACATCGAGAAGGACACGGACGAGCTGGATATGGACATCGACGGCATGGTCAAGGGCAGGAAATACACCGTCACCGTCTCCGGCGTGCGGGTGAAGGGCGTGGGCAGCTACACCAAGGTGTCCAAGACGTTTACGGCCTGATTCTGTAAATCCTTCGAAAATTCCCTCCAAACGACTTGACAACCGCCCCCCCGATGGCTTAAACTTTACTAAGCTAAATTGCAAATGCGATGAAGGCATTATGCCCCTTGCGGACCACTCCAGAGAGCCGGCGGTCGCTGTGAGCCGGTGTGCGCGCAGGTGGGCAGTCTCGTGCCAGAGCAGAACCCCTGAAAACTGCAAGTAGGGGGTTCCGGACGCCCCGTTACCATGGCTAAGCGCTTGTTGGAGCGCTGATGAGTGGCCGCGCACGCGGCAACCCGGGTGGTACCGCGGTTTGATTGAGTTCGAATCGTCCCGAGAGCACAAACCTCGCGTTTGAGCTTTCGGGGCGTTTTTTCAGGCCCGTGCCTACCCCCATACCGACAATAAGAGCACCAAACGACGCGCCAAATAAGGAGTGACACGATGAAAACCATCAAACTGATTGACATGACGCTGGCCTTGCTGCCCACCCTGCGGGAGGGGACGCTGACCTTCAAGGAAAAGCTGGAGATCGCCCGGAGCCTGGACCGGCTGAAGGTGGACGGCATCGAGCTGGCCCCCATCGATGGCGGCAAGGCTGACCAGCTGGCCGGCAAGACCATCGCGGCCATGGTGGCCTCTCCGCTGATCGCAGGGGTGAACGTCGCCGGCGGCGACGTGGCGGCCACCTGGGAGAGCATCCGCGGCGCGAAGCAGCCCAGGCTGAATCTGCTGGCCCCCCTGTCCCCGGCGTTGATGGAATACACCTGTCACAAGAAGGCCCCGGCCATGCTGGAGGCCGTGCGCGCCCAGGTGAAGGCCGCCCGCGGGCTGTGTGAAAGCGTGGAATTCACCGCCGTGGATGCCACCCGCGCCGAAAAGGACTTCCTGTGCCAGGCCATCGCCGCGGCGCTGGAGTGCGGCGCGACCCGCGTGACGCTGTGCGACACCGCCGGGGTGCTGCTGCCAGACGAGTTCGCCGCGTTCGTGGCGTCCGTGCAGGCCGGCGTGCCCGCCCTCAGCGGGGCGGAGCTGCTGGTGCAGCCCAGCGACGAGATGAGCATGGGCGCGGCCTGCGCGGCGGCGGCCATCGCCAAGGGCGTCGCGGGCGTAAAGTGCGCCGCCGTGGCGGCGGGCTACCCCACCCTCCAGCAGCTGGCGCGGCTGGTGGCGGTCAAGGGCGCGTCCATGGACATCGCCTGCGGCCTGCGCACCACCGAGCTGAACCGGGTGGTGGGCCAGCTGGAGCGGATGCTCCAGCCCAGGGATGAGGGCCAGTCCCCGTTGGGCAACGTGGCCGTAGGCGATACCGCCGGGGTCACCCTGGGCGAGGGCGACGATATCGGCGAGGTCATCAAGGTTGTGCGCCAGCTGGGCTACGACCTTTCCGACGAGGACAACGCCAAGGTCTACGAGGCCTTCACGCGCGTAGCCAAGCGCAAGCACTTCGTGGGCACCCGGGAGCTTGACGCCATCATCGCCAGCACCGCGCTGCAGGTGCCCAGCACCTACCACATCGAAAGCTACGTCATCAACAGCGGCAACGTGATCACCGCCACCGCCAACATACTGCTGGGCCGGGGCGAGGAGAAGCTGCGGGGCGTGGGCGTGGGCGACGGCCCCATCGACGCCGCCTTCCTTGCCATCGAGCAGATCATCGGCCATCACTACGAGCTGGACGACTTCCAGATCCAGACCGTCACCGAGGGCCGCGACGCCATGGGCAGCGCCCTGGTGAAGCTGCGGGCCAACGGAAGGGTCTACTCCGGCAACGGCATCTCCACCGACATCATCGGCGCGTCCATCCGGGCATATATCAGCGCGCTGAACAAGATCGTGTACGAGGAGGCATAATATGAAACTATCCTTCTCTCTACAATACTGGAAATCCCTCACCTGGGCCGAGGCCATTGCCGCGGCCATGGACGCGAAGCTGGCGGGCATTGAGCTGTTCGACGTGAACGGCCCCGCCTTCGCCGGCAAGGACAGCCCCACCAACCCCGAGCTGGCCGCCGCCACAAGGCGGGGACTGACCAACCGGGGCCTGTCGCTGCCCTGCGTGGACAGCGTGGGCGACTTCACCGACCAGGGCTTCGCCGCAGAGCTTGCCGAGTGCGTGCAGGTGGCGGTTAACCTGGGCATCCCCTACGTAGGCGTGCACACCGATTGCGACAGTCAGGCCGCCTGCGTGGAGCGCATGACGAACCTGCTGGCCGTGGTGGGCGACGCCCCCGTGACGCTTTTGATCGAAACCACCGGCGTCTACGCCGACACCGCCCGGCTGCGCGATTTGCTGAACCGCTTTGCTGACGACCGGCTGGCGGCGCTGTGGAACATGCACTCCACCTGCGTCTTCGGCGAGGACGCCGAGGCCACCATCACCAACCTGGGGGCCTATGTGCGCCATGTGCACATCCACGACTTCCGCCGGGAGGGCGATATCTACGTGCCCGAGCTGGTGAGCGAGGGCAGCCTGCCCATAGGCGAGCTGATGAACGCCCTGCGCTCGGTCAACTACGACGGCTTCATCTCCCTGCAGTGGAACCCGGACTGGATCGACGGCCTCTCGGACATCGAGATCCTGCTGACCCACTTCGCCAGCTGCATGTCCCGCTTCGAGGGCACCCGGCTGAACCGCAAGCACCTGTACTGGAACAACCGCCACACCGGCAAATACGTCTGGAAGAAGGAGACCCTGATCGACAAGACCTTCCCCCAGGTGCTGGACACGATGGTGGAAAACTTCCCCGACCAGCAGGCCATCCGCTTCACCACGCTGGACTACACCCGCACCTACAGCCAGTTTAGGGACGACGTGGACGAGTTCGCCCGCGCCCTGGTTTCCCTGGGCGTGCGGGCCGGCAGCAAGGTGACCATCTGGGCCACCAACGTGCCCCAGTGGTTTTTGACCTTCTGGGCCACCACGAAGATCGGCGCGGTGCTGGTGACGATGAACACCGCCTACAAGATCCACGAGGCGGAGTACCTGCTGCGCCAGTCAGACACCCACACCCTGGTGATGATCGAGGGCTACCGGGATTCCAATTACCGGCAGATCATGAACGAGCTCTGCCCCGAGCTTTCCCAAAATAGCCCGGGCCAGCCGCTGCACGCCCGCCGGCTGCCCTTCCTGCGCAACGTGATCACCGTGGGCTTCCGGATGCCCGGGGCCATGACCTGGGAGGAATCGCTGGAGTACGCCCCCCGCACCCCCATCCAGGAGATCCGCCGCATGGCCGCCGCCGTGGACGTGAACGACGTGTGCAACATGCAGTACACCTCCGGCACCACGGGCTTCCCCAAGGGCGTGATGCTGACCCACTACAACATCGTCAACGACGGCAAGATGATCGGCGACGGCATGGACCTGTCCACCGCCGACCGGATGATGATCCAGGTGCCCATGTTCCACTGCTTCGGCATGGTGCTGGCCATGACCGCCACCATGACCCACGGCGGAACGATACTGCCCCTGCCCTATTTCAGCCCGAAGTCGTCCCTGGCCTGCATCCACAACGAGCACATCACCGCCTTCCACGGCGTGCCCACGATGTTCATCGCCATGCTGGGCCACCCGGACTTTGAAAAGACGGACTTCAGCCACATGCGCACCGGCATCATGGCCGGCAGCCCCTGCCCCATCGCCGTGATGCGGGACGTGGTGGAGAAGATGCACATGCCGGAGATCGTCATCGTCTACGGCCAGACCGAGGCCTCCCCCGGCTGCACCATGAGCCGCACCACCGACCCGCTGGAGGTGCGCGTGGCCACCGTGGGCAGCGCCTTCCCGGAGATCGAGTGCAAGATCGTAGACCCGGAGACCGGCGAGGACTGCCCAGACGAGGTGATCGGCGAATTCGTGGCCCGGGGCTACAACATCATGAAGGGCTACTACAAGATGCCCAAGGCCACCGCGTCGGCGATCGATAAGGATGGCTGGCTGCACACCGGCGACCTGGCCTGCCGCACCCCCGAGGGCAACTACCGCATCACCGGGCGATTGAAGGACATGATCATCCGCGGCGGCGAGAACATCTACCCCAAGGAGATCGAGGAGTTCATCTACACCCACCCGAAGGTCTCCGACGTGCAGGTCATCGGCGTGCCCGACAAGGCCATGGGCGAGGAAATCATGGCCTGCATCATCCTCAAGGAGGGCGAGAGCATGACCGTGGAGGAGATGAAGCAGTACGTGCTGGACCACATGGCCAAGCACAAGGTGCCCAAGTACATCGACTTCGTGGATTCCTTCCCGATGAACGACGCCGGCAAGATCCAGAAGTACAAGATGCGCGAGCAGGCCGTGGAACGGCTTGGATTGCAGAAGGACGCGGCGATCGAGACCGCGTAATTCGATATGTACCAAATCTTCGACGCCCACTGCCACATCTACCCCTTGGACATCGCGCCCCGCGCGGTGGCGGGGGTGGATGCGTTCTACGACGGCCTGCCCGTGAAGCCCCGGGACGGCACGGCGCAAACGCTGCTGGAGACGGGCCGGGAAGCGGGCATCTCCCGCTTCCTGGTCCATTCTGTAGCCACCACGCCCCATCAGGTGGCGTCCATAAACGGCTTCATCGCCCGGGAGACGGAGAACAGCGGCGGAGCCTTCGTGGGCTTCGGCGCGCTGCACCCGGATTCGCAGGATCAGGAGGCCGACGTGCGCAACCTGATATCGCTGGGCCTGCGGGGTGTGAAGCTCCATCCGGACATCCAGCGCTTTCCCGCCGACAGCCCCCGGGCCATGGCCATCTACGAGCTGTGCGAGGCCGTCGGCCTGCCGGTGCTGATGCATACCGGGGATTTCCGCTTCGACTATTCCAATCCGAACCGGGTGGCGAATGTCCTTCGCGCCTTCCCCAATCTGAAGCTGATCGGCGCCCACCTGGGGGGCTGGAGCGTGTGGGACGAGGCCGCGCGCGTCCTGCCGGACTTTCCCAACTTCATGGTGGACTCATCGTCGTGCAGCCGGTGGCTTTCGTCCGGGCGCATGCGCGAAATCATCCGCGCCTACGGGGCAAAGCGCGTCCTCTTCGGCACTGACTACCCCATGTGGCGGCAACCGGAGGAAATCGGTTTTTTATTGAAGCTGGATTTGACGGACGAGGAATACCGGAGGCTATTCTGGGACAACGCCCAGGAATTGTTCGGTATATGACAGCCTTCCCCGGCAAAACGGCATTTACGGAGATGAAAGCATGGTCAGGGAAATCGAGCGCACGGAATTGAATGCTTTATTGGCCCTTTATACGCATCTCCACGAAAAAAACATGCCGGAGTGGTCAGAACACCTGAAGCGCACTTGGGAAGCGATCACACAGGATAAGAACCACCACATCATCGTCAATATCGTCGATGGAAGGATGGTTTCCTCCTGCGCCTGTGTAATCATCCCCAACTTGACGAGAGGCATCCGGCCCTATGCCCTCATTGAAAACGTGGTCACACACAGCGATTACCGCGGCATGGGCCATGCGACGGCCTGCCTTGACTACGCAAAAGCGCTCGCAGAAAGAGAACATTGCTATAAAATCATGCTGCTTGCAGGGTCGCGCGAGGATGCGACTCTGAGGTTTTATGAACATGCGGGCTATAACAGCGCGGAAAAAACCGCGTTTGTCCAACGCCTTGAATAAACTGTCCATTCACGCCACACAGAACAAGGAGGTCCCTCCCATGACCGAGAAGAGACAACCCGTATACGTGACCCTCGACGGCAACGAGGCCGCGGCCTACGTGGCCTACGCCTTTACCGAAGTCGCCGCCATCTATCCCATCACCCCCTCCAGCCCCATGGCGGGCAAGACCGACCTGTGGTCGGCGAAGGGCAAGCAAAACCTGTTCGGCCAGGCCGTGCGGCTGGTGGAGATGCAGTCCGAGGCCGGCGCGGCGGCGGCGGTACACGGCGCGCTGCAAACCGGCGCGCTGGCGACGTCCTTCACCTCGTCACAGGGCCTGATGCTGATGATCCCGGTGCTGCACCGCATCGCGGGCGAGCGCCTGCCGGGGGTGCTGCACGTGGCGGCAAGGACCGTGGGCACCCACGCCATGTCCATCTTCGGCGACCACTCCGACGTGATGAACTGCCGCCAGACCGGCTTCGCCATGCTGTGCACCGCCAGCGTGCAGGAGGTCATGGACCTGGCCGGCGTGGCCCACCTGGCCGCCATCAAGGGGCGGGTGCCGTTTTTGCACTTCTTCGACGGCTTCCGCACGAGCCATGAGATCGACAAGGTGGAGCAGATTTCCTATGAGGACCTGCGCTCCCTGCTGGACATGGACGCTGTGGACGCCTTCCGGGACCACGCCCTGAACCCGGAGCACCCGATGATCCGCGCCACCGTGCAGAACCCGGACATCTTCTTCCAGGTCCGCGAGGCCAGCAACGCCGACTACGACGCCCTGCCCGACCTCGTGGAGGACTACATGGCGAAGCTCGGCAAGATCACAGGCAGGACCTACCACTGTTTTGACTACTATGGCGCGCCCGACGCCGAGCGCGTGGTGGTGGCCATGGGCTCCGTGTCCGGCTGCGTGCAGGAGACCGTGGATGCCCTCAACGCGAAGGGCGAAAAGGTGGGCTTCGTGCAGGTACACCTGTTCCGGCCCTTCGACGTGAACCGCTTCGTGGCCGCCCTGCCCGGGACCGTGAAGGCCGTGGCGGTGCTGGACCGCACCAAGGAGTCCGGCAGCGCCGGCGAGCCGCTGTACCAGGACGTGTGCACCGCGCTTCGCGGCAGGAACGACCTCACCGTCGTCGGCGGGCGCTACGGCCTGTCCAGCAAGGACACCACTCCCGCCCAGATCGCCGCGGCCTTTGAAAACCTGAAGGCGGCGCGTCCCATCAACCGCTTCACCATCGGCATCACCGACGACGTGACCCACCTTTCCCTGCCGGACGCGCCCCTGAGCCTCCCGGACGAGGGCGTGGTGAGCTGCAAGTTCTGGGGCCTGGGCGGCGACGGAACCGTGGGTGCGAACAAGAACACCGTGGAGATCATCAATTCCCACACCCCGATGTTCGCCCAGGCGTACTTCGAATACGACGCCAAGAAGAGCTTCGGCGTCACCAAGAGCCACCTGCGCTTCAGCGACCATCCCATCCGCGCCTCCTACTACGTCAAGCACGCGGACTTCGTGGCCTGCCACAACCCCACTTACATCGAAAATTACGACATCGCCGAGGAGGTCAAGCCCGGCGGCACGCTGCTGCTGAACTGTCCCTGGGACGCGGCGGCGCTGGAGAAGCACCTCCCCGCCCACGCCAAGCGGACCATCGCCAACAACGGCATAAACTTCTACACCATCGATGCCGTGAAGATCGCCGAGGAGCTGGGCCTGGGCAACCACTTCAACATGGTGCTGCAATCGGCGTTCTTTTACGTCATGGTCATCATACCGGTCCAGGAGGCCATCGAGTACATCAAGGCCGCCGTGCGAAAGACCTACTTCGCCAAGGGTGAAGACGTGGTGAACCGCAATCTCGCCGCCGCCGACGCGGGCGGGGAGTACCTGGTGAAGGTGGAGGTGCCCGAGGCCTGGAAGAACGCCCAGGACGCCCCCGCCGCGCCGCAGGACGTGCCCGAAGTGGTCACGGAGCTGCTGGACCCCATCAACGCCCAGAAGGGCGACAACCTGCCCGTCAGCGCCTTCACCAACTACGCCGACGGCGTGATGGACATGGGCCTGACCGCCTTCGAGAAGCGGGGCATCGCCACCCGCGTGCCGGTCTGGGACGCCGCCAAGTGCATCCAGTGCAACAAGTGCAGCTACGTCTGCCCCCACGCGGTGATACGGCCCTACCTTGTCAATGACGATGAGAAGGCCGATGCCCCCGATGGCGTCGGCGTCGTGCCCGCCAAGGGCAAACAGGCGGCGGGCCTCGGCTTTACCATGGCCGTCAGCAACCTGGATTGCACCGGCTGCGGCTCCTGCGCCAACGTCTGCCCGGTGGGAGCCCTGACCATGACGCCTGTGGCGAAGGCCCCGGACACCCGCACCGCCTGGGATTGGGCGCTGAAGCTGTCCGACAAGGGCGACGTGTTCGACCCCTACACCGTCAAGGGCAGCCAGTTCCGCCAGCCGCTCTTGGAGTTCAGCGCCGCCTGCGCGGGCTGCGGCGAGACGCCCTACGCCAAGCTGCTGACCCAGCTGTACGGCGACAGGGTCTACTGGGCCAACGCCACCGGCTGCTCCCAGGCCTGGGGCTCGGCCATGCCCGGCATCCCCTACACCGTGAACCGCTGCGGCAGGGGTCCGGCCTGGTCCAACTCGCTGTTTGAAAACAACGCCGAGTTCTCCCTGGGCATGGTGCTGGCCGTGCAGCAGCAGCGGAACGCCCAGCGCAAAAAAGTAGTGGATTACCGCTACGCCCACTTGGATGACGAAGCGGTGAAGGTGGCCGTCGACAACTGGCTTTCCACCTATGACGACATCGACCTGAACGGCGAGTACGCCGAAAAGCTGATCGCCGTGCTGGAGGGGCGGGGCGACGACGACGCGAAGGCCATACTGCGCCACCGGGACATGCTGGCCAAGAAGACCTTCTGGATGTTCGGCGGCGACGGCTGGGCCTACGACATCGGCTTCGGTGGCCTGGACCACGTGGTCGCCAGCGGCGAAAACGTGAACGTGCTGGTGGTAGACACCGAGATCTACTCCAACACCGGCGGCCAGTCCTCCAAGGCGACCCCCGTGGGCGCGGTGGCCCAGTTCGCCGCCAGCGGCAAGAAACGGCCCAAGAAGGACCTGGGCGGCATGCTGATGACCTACGGCAACGTGTACGTGGCCCAGGTGGCCATGGGCGCGGACAACGCCCAGCTGGTGAAGGCCCTGAAGGAGGCCGAGCACTTCGACGGCCCCAGCGTAGTGATTGCCTACGCCCCCTGCCAGAGCCACGGCCTGAAGTGCGGCATGGCGAAGGTACAGGACGAGATGAAGCGGGCCGTGGAGGCCGGCTACTGGCACCTGTACCGCTACAACCCCGACGCCACCCCGAAGTTCACCCTCGATTCCAAAGCCCCGACCATGGACTACGAGGAATTCCTGGCCGGCGAGGTGCGCTACGCTGCCCTGCGCCGCACCTTCCCCGAAAACGCCGAGGCCCTGTTCAGCGAAGGCGCGCGGCTGGCGAAGGAACGGTATGAGAAACTGGCAAAGGAAGGAAAGCGGGAATAGCTCAAACACCCGCCGTCTCCCCCCTGTAGCCAGTATACACAGCCAAAATCCACATCCACGGAGGTCTCCCCATGAACCCCATCTACACCAAAACCGTCACCATCCTCCCCAGCCAGGTGGACGCCTGGGGGCGTCTGAGCCTCGACCGCACCTTCGACCTGTTCATGGACACCGCCACCGAGGCGGCAGGAGCCATGGGCGTGGGCTGGGATTTCCTGATGCAAAGGGGCCTGTTCTGGATCACCGTGAAGGCCCGGGTGCGCTTCATCGACCCGCCCCTGCTGCTGGACACGGTGGAGGTGGTCACCTGGCCGGAGGCCCCCGGGGAGATGCGCTGCAACCGCCACTACGAGATCCGCAAAGGCGGCGCGGTGCTGGCCCAGGGCCTGACGGAGTGGGCCATCGTCAGCGTGCAGGACGGCAAGCCCCGGTCCCTGGCAGACATATTGCCGTCGGACCTGGAGTACCCGGATGCAGTCGCTTGTCCCGAACCCTTTGCCAGGATCAGCAGCCAATTTGCTGACCCGCCCTTCGCCCACCACCTGGTGACGAATACCGACATCGACATGGCCCGCCACATGAACAACGTGGCCTACGTCCGCGCCATCATGAACGCCTTCCCGCTGAAGGCGTGGAAGGCGCTGAACGTGAAACAGATGGACGTGATTTTCCTCACCTCCGCCCACGAGGGCGACACCCTGCGCTTCCAGCAGCGCCGCGACGGCAGCGCCCTGGACATCAAAGGCACCCTGCCCGATGGTCGGGTCAGCGTACTGGCGCGGCTGAGGACAGAGGAATAATATTTGTATACTTTCATTATTGGGGCGCTGACAGCACCCCAATATTTATCGTTGAATTCCGGGAATAATTCTGGTATACTAAATGCAGGAGGTGTTTCCCATGCCGAGCATTCTGCCGGTTTCCGACCTGAAAAACTACGGTGAAGTGTTGAGCCGCTGCGACGGTGGTTCCCCGGTCTACCTCACCAGGAACGGACGCGGTCGATACGTCGTTCAAAGCATCGCCGACTACGAGAAACAACAGGCGACCATCAAGCTGCTGGCGGAGCTCTCAAAGGGCGTGGAATCGCTGCGCAAGGACGGCGGCCTGTCCATCGACGAGGCCTTTGAGGGGCTGGGGGTCTGAGCATGGCGGAAGTGATTGTCTCCCGGCTGGCGCGCAACGACATGACCCACATCCGCGACTACATCCAAAACGAACTGTCCAACCCGGACGCCGCCCTGCGCGTCATGGCCCAGCTGAAGCAGGCCATGCAAGGCCTTCAAACCATGCCGGAGCGGGGCAAGCCCCTGGACGCCATACTGGCCGTCCATACGGAATACCGCTTCCTGGTCTGCGAGAGCTACCGCGTTTTCTATCTGTACGACGGCCAGAAAGTCGAAGTGGTGCGCGTGCTGCATACCCTCCAGGACTACATGCGGGCGCTGTTTCTGTCATAAAAATATCTTCACTAAAGAGCGCATGTGAATTGATTACACATGCGTTCTATGTTATACTTTGAATAATCAAAAGCATCTTGGAAGCATCTGAATAATACGGCAGAATCGTGGAGGCTTGGCTATGGACGCACGTAAAGCACAGATCACAGATATCTTCAACAATTCCACCCTCGTTGAGGTACCTTTCTTCCAGCGTCAATACGTTTGGCGAGATGACCTATGGAACCGATTCCTTGAAGATATGGAATATGTCTCCAAGACACGCAAGCCTCATTTTTTGGGATCTATCATCCTCAAAGAGGGCAAACGCCCTGGAGACGAAGACCAATTCAGCCAGCGGAAAGCTGTCGTTGATGGACAACAACGGTTGACAACCTTCCTTATTTTTCTGAAAGTACTATGCCTGAAACAGGGCCAAAGCATCTTTTTCGACATACAGTTTAGAATCAACGGTCAAGAAATCGCCCTGCGACACGGCAAAAATGATATCGAGGCTTTTGAACGAGTTATGTCCACCAGTGAAGCTGTAGAGTTGTCAAGCCCTGCACCACAATCCAGAATCATCGAAGCATTTAATTATTTCGTGCGTAACATCGATGCTTCCCGATTGAATATCATGGTTATTCGTTCCTACGCACAATTTGTGCTCATTGACCTGAATGCAGACGAAGATGAGCAGCAAATCTTCGATACAATTAACTCCCTCGGTGTCAACCTCACCACATCCGAGCTTTTGAAAAATTATTTTTTCAATCGGGATACCGTCGCGGAATACGAAGAAAAGTGGGTCTCTGTATTCGAAAAAGACGAAGAGACCAAAGCATATTGGGATCAGCAAATCGAGGTTGGTCGTACCAAACGCGCCATGATCGATATCTTTTTTGATTCCTTCTTCCAATTATTCATACAAGACAGACGATACAGCATTACCAACGAAGATAAACTGATGTATGCCCGGGTAGACAAACTCGCCCAATCCTATCAGCACTTCATCAACACCTATTGCAACGGCGATAAAAGCCATGTCTTGCGTTACCTGAAGGACTATGCCTATTGTTATATGCAGTGCTTCAGGCCTGAATACTGCGATATGAATATCCCTGCGGCTTATGGAATCGAGCGTCTGAACGTTATCATCTTTGGTTTGAAGAATACTACGCTGATACCCTATGTACTTTACATTGCTAAAAATATCGCAGACGAAACTGAACTAAATAAGATGTATGCACTACTGGAAAGCTATGTCATGCGTCGTATTGTCGTTCACGCTTCGACAAAGAACTACAACAATCTGTTTACTTCACTAATGCTGAATAAGGTTTTGGACAGCAGCACCCTCTTATCGCGCCTTACCGCTACAAATGAAGCTACAACCTATATTCCCGATAAGGAAGAATTGTACAATGGTTTCAGGACGTCCAAACTGGTAAATCTTCAGTCCAAAGGCATTATCTATCTGATTGAAAGTCGCATAAGGCCCTCAAATACATCCACTGTACTGCTGGGCTTCAATAACTACAGCCTCGAGCACCTGATGCCCAAGAAATGGCGTAACAACTGGCCACCCTGCGGAACAAGTACAGAGGCGGAAAAGCGTGATTCGCTGCTGCTTACCCTCGGTAACCTGGCAATTATCCCTCAATCCCTTAACGCCTCCATACGCGACAGCAACTGGCAAACCAAAAAGTCCGGCAAAGGCACAAACAAACCCGGCCTCGATATTTGCGCTGCCGGTCTGATCACTGTACACGACGCGCTACAAAAAAGCGCATGGACAGAAGAAGACATCCTCAAAAGGGCTGCATGGCTGGCTGAACGCGCACAAGCCATATGGCATATGGAACCAGCGGACACCTTCACTACCCAGTCCTCTGAAATGTCTCATAACTCTGATCCTGTCGAACCCCCAACCGCAACTCAGAACTTGATTCGTCAATTCGATCGCGCAATGAAAGAGGGTTATCTAAAGGCAAAACGTGAATGCGGCTACAACGCAACCCGTTTTCTTCAAATGATTTCGGAGCAAGGTGGCCTTGCTACAGCAAAAAAACTGATTGCCAAGCCCGGCGGAACAGATGGCTTTACGACGCTTTGGGAGCACCAACGGCTCGATATTTCCGTTGAAGCCATTGTGTTAAAACCTGAGTTTGCGCCTCTATTCACAGAGGAAGAACGTAATCTTTGCCGGAAACGATTGACACAGTTTGGTTACTATGAATAACGCTGGAAATGTAAACATCCAGAAAAAGGTACAGCTGAGGTAGCGGCGCCTGCGCTGCCGCCATCCAAAAGCCTTCCCCCGGTGGGGAAGGTGGGCCGGCCGCGAGGCCGGGTCGGATGAGGTCCTCTCACGTAGCGCCTCGCACGCACATTACACAATGCGTCGTGCGACCACAAGGACCTCATCCGTCTTTGGCGAAACAATGCAAGCATTTTTCGCCAAAGCCACCTTCCCCACCGGGGGAAGACTACTTTTGACAACACATGGCCGCCCCTATAATTCACTAACCCCTAAAACCTAAGGAAATACCGCATAATCGAGTGGTTCAGTAGCGGAGGGAATTACAGTCGATTGCGAACTGCAAAAATCGAAGGTTACCTGGCGGGTAATCGAGATTTTTGCAGGCAGCAAGCGGCTGAAATTCGCCCGCTAATGGGCCGCGAGCATTGTGCGGTGTTTCCTTAAGGCAACGCGATTTGCATTTGTTCTCCAATGGAACGGGGGAAAGAGCAGTTATGAAACAACATCTGAAATACGCGCTGATCGTCATATGGTTTGTCTCACTGCTCTTTGCTCCCAATGCTTTCGCTGATGTCGGTGGTATCTGCGCCGCAGGTGTGGATCATTTCAATCATAATTATACACTGACCGGGGATGGCGCTGCCGATATGGTTGCTGTTGCGCTGAAGCAGGTGGGTCTTACTCAATCCCAACTGGGGTATACGGGCAGTTGGTGCGCGGCCTTTATCAATGACTGTGCGTTTCTTGCTGGGCAGCAGGAGGCTATTCCCTTTGTATCCAACGCGAGTGGGACGACCCATGTCTGCAATGTGTTGAAGCAACAGGTGATAGCTCACGGTGGACGCGAGATCACTGGAGAACCGCAGGCGGGCGATCTGGTATTCTATTACGACGTCAATTTGGGAAGAGATGGTCATGTCGGACTTATGATCGATTCCGTCAATTCTATCCATGGCAACCATTGGCCGAATAACCAGCCTTCTCAGGTCTGGAAGGGGAAATATACTGGAATCCGAACGAGGAGGGCGGCAGCATCGTTTCCAACGCGATGACGTGGAGATTCGTTCCGGCGACCACTGTGAGCGGGGAGCTGGTACTGTCCTCGAACCTGAGAACGATTGAGGCGGAGGCCTTTGCGGGGATCACCGCGTCGACGGTGAGAATCCCGACGGGGTGCACACGCATCGGCAGCGGCGCGTTCAGGAATTGCGCCAACCTGACGGCAGTCTACATTCCTGCGACCGTGTCGTACATCGCGGACGACGCCTTCGAGGGTTGCGCGAATGTGGTCATCTACGGCAAGAGCGGAAGCGCGGCGATACAATATGCGAATCGAATAGGCTTGCAGTATGCTTTGTACTGATGCCGCCGAGGCAGGGGCTGTCTCACAATGAACATCGCTGTATATAACAGCTGTAGGGGCGCCGTTGCGGCGCCCGCCCGGGTACGAATCGAATCGTTGTACCCGGCGGGCGGCGCATCGCCGCCCCTACAATTGCATAGCCTTCGCATGTTTATGCTTTTTGAGACAGCGCCTTTTTGCATTGATGTAACGAACATGCAGTATTGACAGACCCTCCCGGGCGTGGTAAAGTTGGGGTATGACATCGTCCCCCGGGGGGACGAACGAGGAATTACGACGAAAGCGGGTGCGACACCATGGCGAACCAATGGCTGAAGGACGCGGTATTCTACGAGATCTATCCCCAATCGTTTTACGACACCAACCGGGACGGCATCGGCGACATCAACGGCATCATCGAGAAGCTGGACTACATCAAGTCCCTGGGCTGCAATGCCCTGTGGATCAACCCCTGCTTCGATTCGCCGTTCCACGACGCGGGCTACGACGTGCGCGATTATAAGAAGGTCGCGCCCCGCTACGGCACCAACAACGACCTGTACCGGCTGTTCGACGTGGCCCACCAGAAGGGCATCCGCGTGCTGCTGGACCTGGTGCCCGGTCACACCAGCGAGGAGCACCCCTGGTTCCGCGCCAGCCAGAGCGCCGACCAGCCCAACGAATTCTCCAACCGCTATATCTGGACCGACCGCTGGTTCGCCGGCTGCGCCGACCTGCCCTACATCGCCGGCGAGGCCGAGCGCTCCGGCACCTACATCATCAACTTCTTCAAGTGCCAGCCCGCGCTGAACTACGGCTTCCTGAACCCCAGGGAGCCCTGGCAGCTGCCTATGAGTCACCCCGATGCCGTCGCCACCCGCGAGGCCATGAAGGACGTCATGCGCTTCTGGCTGGACCACGGCTGCGACGGCTTCCGGGTGGACATGGCCATGTCGCTGGTCAAGTACGACGACGAGCAGAAGTCCGGCACCTGCGCCATCTGGAAAAATGTGCGGGAGATGCTGGACGCGGAGTATCCCCACGCCGCCATCGTGGCCGAGTGGGGGCGGCCCGACCTGTCACTGCCCGCGGGCTTCGACGCCGACTTCATACTGAACGACCCTCATACCCATTACTCCAAATTGCTGCGGGACTACGACCAGCCCGTGGACAACACCTTCTTCCGCAAGGACGCCCCGGACCGGGACATCAACCGCTATTTCGACGTGTACCTGCCCTGGTATGAGGCCACGAAGGATGTGGGCTACATCTCCATGCCCACCTGCAACCACGACACCGTCCGCCCCAGCTACCGGCTGGACACGGATGAATTGAAGCTGGCCTACGCCTTCCTGTTCACGATGCCCGGCGTGCCCTTCCTGTACTATGGCGACGAGATCGGCATGCGCTACCTGGACATCCCTACCAAGGAGGGCGGCTATTTCCGCACCGGCTCCCGCACGCCCATGCAGTGGAACGGCGGGAAGAACCTGGGCTTCTCCGAGGGTTGCGCCGACGCGCTGTACCTGCCGGTGGATCCGGCGGCGGACGCGCCTACCGTGGAGGGGCAGGAGGGCGACCCGGATTCCCTGCTGAACACAGTGCGGGCACTGCTGAAGCTGCGCCACGACGAGGAAGATCTGCAGGCCGACGGCGAATTAAAGGTGCTGTGCGCCGAAAAGGGCAAGCCCTTCGTGTACCGCCGCGGCAAGCTGACCCTGGCCCTGAACCCCTCCGGGGAGAAGCAGTTTGCCGAGCTCGACGGCGAGGTCAGCGAAGCCGTATATATGCTGGGCAAGGCCGATGTCGAGGGCAAGCGCCTGGCCATGGGCCCGCAGTCGTTTGTGGTGCTGAGGTAGAAAAAATGGAATGAGGGGACGGTTCCTTGTTCCAATTAATGGAATGAGGAACCGTCCCCTCATTTCATTTCCCTGCATTGTATGAAATACAGGAGGAACACGATTTTGAAACAGGACAACAATCGGGGTAGCTTCTCCGGCAAGCTGGGCTATGTCCTGGCTACGGCGGGCTCGGCGGTGGGACTGGGCAATATCTGGCGCTTCCCATATCTGGCGGCCAAGTACGGCGGCGGCGCGTTTTTGCTGGTCTATATATTGCTGGCCCTGACCTTCGGCTATACGATGATCATGTCGGAAACGGCCATCGGCCGCATGACGGGCAAGAGCCCGGTCAGCGCCTTTGCCAGCTTCGGCAAAAGGGGCTGGGTGCGGGCGGGCGGCTGGATCAACGCCGTCATACCGATGTTGATCGTGCCCTACTATTCCGTCATCGGCGGCTGGGTGTGCCGCTACCTGTGGGGCTATGTGTCCGGGCACGGCGATGCCATGGCGCTGGAGGGGGCCTTCGAGGGCTTTCTGGGCAGCCCGGCGGCCACCGTCGTGTGCTTCCTGGTGTTCGCTGCGATGACCATGGCGGTCATCTTCGGCGGTGTGCAAAACGGCATAGAAAAGGTATCCCGGATCATGATGCCGCTGCTGGCGGTGCTGACGCTGGTGGTGGTAGGCTTCTCCGTCACCCGCCCCGGCGCGTTGGCGGGCGTGCGCTACTTTTTGGTGCCCGACCTGCGCAACTTCTCGCTGATGACGGTGGTTTCGGCCCTGGGGCAGATGTTCTATTCCCTGTCCATTGCCATGGGCATACTGATCACCTTCGGCTCCTATACCAAAAGGGATGTGGACATCGAGCAGACCACCGTGCAGGTGGAAATCTTCGACACGGCCATCGCGGTGCTGGCGGGCCTGATGGTGATCCCGGCGGTGTTCGCCTTTTCCGGCGGCGACGCCGCGGCGCTGGGCAAGGGCCCCTCGCTGATGTTTGTGACGCTGCCCAAGGTGTTCCAGTCCATGGGTGGGGCCTGGATCGGCGTGCTGTTCTTCCTGCTGGTGCTCATGGCTGCGCTGACCAGCTCGGTGTCCCTGGCCGAGACGGCTTGCGCCACCTTTGAGGACGAGCTGGGCTGGAGCCGCCCTAAGGCTGCTGCGCTGGTGAGCGTCATACTGGCGGCGCTGGGCTGCCTGTCCTGCCTGGGCTTCAACGCCCTGTCCCATGTCGTGCCGATGGGCATGGACATCCTCAGCTTCTTCGACTTCCTGACCAATTCGGTGATGATGCCCGTCGCCGCGGTGGCCACCATCGTACTGATCCTGCGGGTGATCGGGCTGGATGAGATGGAGCGTGAGATCATGCGCTCTTCCGCCTTCCGCCGCCGGGGGGTGTACCGCTTTGTGGTGAAGTACCTTGCGCTGATCATGCTGGCGGTGATTCTGGTCAGCTCCGTATGCGACGCCTTCGGGCTGATCCACATTTAAGGAAATACCGCACAATACGGCGGCACATCTGGCGGTGCCTTTTCCGACATCCCGTTCTTGCTGAAAACGCTCCACCGGAGCGTTTTCCGGGCGCTCGAACCCAGTAAACCTTCGAAATCTGCAATTGCATCTGTCGAAAAATTCACTCGTCAGCTGACCACCTTAATTGCGCGGTATTTCCTTAATGAAAGCGATTTATCCAAAACGAAGTGTGCCTTCCGGCCTTCCGCATGCAATCATGTCGGGAAAGTAGGAAGACACACTCCGTTTTTGGGCTTTGGCCTTTGTTTTGAGGGGCATCGGGGCGTTTTTTACGCGATTGCTTTTCGCTGCCGTCGCCCTTTCCGCACAGGCTGCGGGAAGTCGGCCCGATCAGCCCGCGCAAAGGGTCTGCGCCGGGGAACCGCTCTGGCGGACAACTTCATCCAGCGCCCAGCGAAGGGCCGCGATGGGGATGCCGTTGACCTCCTGCACGCTGTCGATGTCGTAGCGGCCGCTGGTAATCGTTTTGAAGGCGTCTGTATCCAGCAGGGCGCCCACCGTATGGATGCCCTTTCCGGCCAGGGAATTTACCACGCCGGTGGGAATGCCGGTGGCGCCGATGGCCCGCTGCCTGTCGAGGGACGGGCTGGACTGTGCCATGGCGGCGATTTCAGACATTGACATTGAATCACTTCCTTTCCGTTGGACTGTCTTACATATTACTCGCCGGAGCGAGGCATTTTGATCGACAATGGATATTTTAACACACATTTAAATGAAAGTCAAGCCGCTATTTACTGAAATCGGCATAAAAAATATGGCGCCGATAAGACAAATTCGGGTAAAATGGATACCAAACAGGGGGTGGAACGATGCTACCGGTCATGGTGCCGCTGCAGCGCAGGCTGGACCTGGATGCGGACGTGGGACAGTTTTCGATCTATACCAGATTGGAGGGCTTCGTGACGGTCGCGGCGCTGGCCCGGGTTCAGCCGGGAAGCGGGGAGGCGACGGTGGACGGCGTGAAGCTGAGCCGGTGGGAAGCTGTGGATCTGAAGGGAGTTACGCTGCTATTCCTGCCCCTTGCCGATGTCGCGCCGGAATATGGCCAGCGCTGCCGCGTTGTGTTGAATGGCTTTCGGACTCCCGGCGGCGTGCCCTTTCCGCGCTGCGCCTTCCAGGTGACCATCGCGCCACGGCGACAGGCTGACCCGGCCTTCATTGAACACGACGAAGCTGCCCTCGAGGCTGCCCGGGAGGGCATGGTGCTGTTGCGCAACCGGGACGCCGCGCTGCCGCTGACCCCGGATTGCACGCTCAACTGCCTGGGTTCTGCCCAGCACTGGTGGCGAAGCTCCATGGCGGGGGCCTCGCGCATCAATCCCCGTCATCAGCCCGGCTTTCACCAGGCGGTGGCGGAGTACAGCCGCTTCCGGGTGAATGGGGCGCTGTCGGATTTCTACCGGGGCGTCCGGCGGGATGAGATTTCCGACGAATCACTGCTGGCCCGCGCCAGGGCCAACGGCGGCCCCGCGCTGGTGTTCATCGGGCGGCAGTGGGGCGAGATGATGGACCTGCGGGATATCCCGGGGGAATACCGCCTGACCGCTGCCGAACTGGCGCTGCTGCGCGCTGCCCGTGCGGGCTTTGATCGGGTGATCGTGATCCTGAACACCGGCGGCCCGATCGATATGACCTGGCTGAGGGAGATCGACGTGGACGCGGTGCTGTTCACCGGCTACGGTGGCATGCTGTCGGCACGGGCGCTGGTGGAGCTGCTGGACGGGCGGGTCAATCCCTCCGGGCACCTGCCTGACACCTGGCCCTGGCGGTTTTCGGACAACCCTGTCAGCCGCAACTATCCCCAGCGGCCCGCTGACGCGCCCTATATCCACGAGGACAGCATCGGTGTACGGGTATATTATGAAGAGGACATTTACATGGGCTACCGCTATTTCGACAGCTTTGGCGTGCCCGTGGCATTCCCCTTCGGACATGGGCTGAGCTACACTTTATTTGAATTGAAGCCCGTCAGCCTGACGCGGCAGGGGGACGATGTGACCGTGAAGGTCGAGGTGCGCAACGCAGGCGATCGTTCGGGCAAGGAAGTGGTCCAGCTGTACGCCGCTCCGCCCGAGGGTACGCTGGAAAAACCCAGCCATGTGCTGGTGGGCTTTGAAAAGACGGCGCTGCTGGCTCCCGGCGATTGCCAGGTATTGGCGCTTCACGTGCGCCTGGAGGACGCGGCCTCCTTCGACGAGGGACGAAGCGCCTGGGTGCTGGAGGCGGGGGAGTATGGGCTGTTCATCGGGAAGAGCCTCGGCAACCTGATACCCGCAGGGGTAGTGTCCCTTGAAACGCAGATATTGCGCACGGTGGAGGTCGTCGCGCCGCCGATGGAGGATTTCAAGCGGCTGACCCGCGCGAATCCGACGGTGGATGGGACGAAGTCCGGCATCGTGCCCCTGGGCCAACAGATTGCCGTACCTGCGCCGCGGTTGAAGGCGGAAGATGAAGCGCCTGTGGGGCAGAAGAAGGGCGATCGGATACCGTGGCGGGACGTGTTGGCGGGTTCGGCGAAGCTGGAGGATTTCGTCGCCCGGCTCTCCCTGCTGGACCTGTGCCGGTTGAACGTGTGCGCCGGGATGCGCGTGCTGCCCTGGCAGGACGGCATGGCGGGGCATACCTGCCGGTTGGAGAGCTACGGACTGCCATCCTTCTGTGCAGCCGACGCCAACGCGGGGTTGAACCTGAAGCGGCCCAACGTGGGCTTTCCGGCCAGCGGCATGATCGCCGCGACCTTCAACCGCGCCATCGCCGAGACGGTGGGCCGGGTGGTGGCGGAGGAATGTCCCGACCACGGGGTGGACCTGGTGCTGGCGCCGGGCATGAACCTGCACCGCAGCCCGCTGTGCGGTCGCTACCCGGAGTACTTTTCCGAGGACCCCTACCTGACCGGCGAGATGGCGGGCTGCCACGCCCGTGGGCTGGAGGGGGGCGGCGTGGGCAGCTGCTACAAGCACCTGTTCTGCAACAACGCCGAGCTGGGTCGCCTGGGCAGCCATAGCGTGGTCTCCCGTCGGGCGCTGAGGGAGCTGTATTTCCGGGCCTTCGAGATCGCCTTCCGGGTGCATAAGCCCCGTTCGGTGATGACCAGCTATAACGCCCTGAACGGCATCTACCCCGGAGAGAACCGGGCCATATTGGAGAACCTGCTGCGGCGGGAATGGGGGTTCGAGGGCTTTGTGATGTCCGACTGGGGCAGCACGCGCACTGTGGACGCCGTGGAAATGGTCAACGCCGGCAACAGCTGGATCACCCCCGGCGGTCCCGTGTGGGTGCAGCGCGTGTGGCGCGCCGCCCGGCGGGGGGACATAAGCCGGGCGACGCTGGAGAGGAATGTAATGTGGCTGTTGAAGGGGCTTGGGGGAGTGGATGGTAAATTCTGATTTATCGAGCTGTGCTCGATAAATCAGAATTGAGTGATTAGTGGCTAGTGACTAGTGACTAGTGGTGGAGCAAATCCCTACGGGATTTGTTTGATTCAATGGGAACGGCAGTGATTTCAACGTTTCTCGGTCCTTTTATCAAAAGAAATCCGCAAGGATTTTCGACGCGGAGCTAGCCCTTCAGGGCTCCTTCACTGGCCACTGATCACTAGCCACTAGCCACTCAACTTCTGATTTGTCGCAACGCGACAAATCAGAAGTTGTTTCTATGATACGGGCCTCCCACAGCTCATCCTGCCCTCGGGGCAGGGGCCGTAGGCGCAGCTGGGACCGACGTTCGCGAAGATCTCCGGCTCCACATCATTGAGCAGCTTCAGCATTTTCCAGGCCACACCGCGGATCTCCCACTGGGCGCGGTTGCAGGTGCGCAGCCGCATGAAGTGGACGATCTGGCGCAGGTTCATGCCCAGCACCAAATCGATCTGGTGGCCGCTGAGGGCGAAGTAGGACATATCCTCCACGGAAAGGCCCAGCCCCCGGGCCTGCACGGCCGCCTCGGCCTGGTCTGCAAAGGCATGGCGATACACCGCCTCGGCCTCGGGGATGGCCTTCACCGTCTCCGGCAGCACGTAGTCCCCCCCGGCCAGCGCGCGGGCCACCGGCGGCACCAGCAGCGAAACCATGCGGTGCCGGGTGAAATGGGTCACGCAGGCCAGGGACACCCGCTTCACGCGGAAGGTGTAGTTCACCAGCTCCAGCTCCCTGGGCCGGGCGTCTGTCAGCAGCGCTGGGATGTCCAGGTCAGGCCGCCCCGTGAAGGCGCACATCTTTTTCAGGAATCCCGAGGCATCGTCGAAGGCGTTGAGCAGCTCGGCGTCCCCCACCCTAGCTTCGCCCGCGCAGACGGTCTCCGGCAGGGCCATGGGCGCGCACCTCGGATAGCGGGCGGCCTCCTTGTCGATTACGCCGGGGTACAGCGCGTCAAACTGCGCCTTCAGCTGCGTGCCCAGTGACTCGATCTCGGCAAAGCCCTTCCCCCGTCCGTACAGCATCGCGCAGATCAGGCCGATCAGCTCCCGGGCGTTCAGGGTCATGTAGAAGTTGCTGCGCAAGCAATAGGGCAACAGGAAGCGTGCGTCCTCCTTGGGCACGCCCAGCGCCATCAGGCGCTCGTAGTCGGCGAACCGGGCCCGCATGGTCCCGTCGTACAGCGCCCGTTGCGCCTCGTTCATGCCGTCGGGCGCGACGAAGCCTGCCCCGGCGAAATCCACGTAGCGCCGGGACTTCACCGTGAACGACGCCAGCCGCGACTCGATCACGAATTGCTCCACGAGCACCGACACGTCGTTGAAGGCGATGGAGAAGGTCTGGTGCTCGATGACCGACTTGTGACCGGAGGACAGCACCTTGCCGATGAGCTTCAGGTCGCGCGCGTCGCCGGCGCTGCTCTCAAACAACTCCATGGCCGTGCCCTGCTGGGTGGAGATGCGGGCCGCGGACGCTGCCACCCGAAGCGCCTCCCGGTTCTCCACGACGATGATGGCCTTGCTCTGATTCATATTGATATCACCTGTTCAGTCATGTCTGTATATGCCGTTTATGGCGGCGCAGGCGCCGCCGCTACAGCTGCTTATATTATAGAGGTTGTCTATATTGCCGGAAAGAGGCATCTTGTAAACAATTGCAGGGGCGGCGTTTCGCCGCCCGCCCGTCACAACAGTAAATCGTTGATCCAGGGCGGGCACCGCACGGCGCCCCTACTGTCATGCAACAGCATGAATGCTATTCTTTTTACTTAAGGAAATACCGCACAATACGGCGGCGCACGGGCGCTCGAACCCAGTAAACCTTCGAAATCTGCAATTGCATCTGTCGAAAAATTCACTCGCCAGCTGACCACCTTAATTGCGCGGTATTTCCTTAATTCTTCTCGTTGTCCCCCAGGGAATCCCGAACGGAGACGACCACTTTGCGCTCGTAGGCGGCGAAGGCATAATCCACCAGGGCGCGGTCGGGCTTGGGAGTGACCAGGCTGACCACGGGCACGATCACCAGGCCCGCCAGCATCGCGAACGCGCCGCAGTTGATCGGGGACTGGAGCCATGCGGGGAACATACCCTTGAACAGCATGTTCGCCACCATGATGCCCGCGCCGAATATCATGCTGCACCAGGCGGAGGCGCAGGTGGCCTTCTTCATGTACAGGCCATACAGGAACGGGGCCAGGAACGCGCCGGCCAGTGCGCCCCAGGAGATGCCCATCAGCTGGGCGATGAAGTTGACGGTGGTGCTGTACTGTATGATGGCGATGATCACGGAAATCAGTATGAACACCACGATCAGCACCCGCATGATGAAGACCTGCTTCTTTTCATCCATGTCCTTGATGATGTTGCCCTTCAGGAAGTCCAGCGTCAGCGTAGAGCTGGAGGCCAGCACCAGTGAGGACAGCGTGGACATCGACGCCGACAGCACCAGGATCACCACCACGCCGATCAGCAGCGGCGACAGGGTCTCCAGCATCTTGGGCACGATGGCGTCATAGCCGCCCACGGGCACGCCGTTGGGGCCGATCTCCATCTGGTTGGTGAACAGCCGTCCGAAGCCGCCCAGGAAGTAGCAGCCGCCGGCCACGACCACCGCGAAGAAGGTGGAGATGATCGTGCCCTTGGCGATGGCGTTTTCCGACTTGATGGCGTAGAACTTCTGCACCATCTGGGGCAGGCCCCAGGTGCCCAGGGAGGTTAGGATCACCACGCCCAACAGGTTGAAGGGGTCGGGCCCGAAGAACGAGGCGAACACGCCGGGCACGTCGGAGACCTGGGGGTCGCTGACCCGCGCCATGTCGGAGATGGCCTGCATGAAGCCGCCGTTGGCCTTCAGTACCGCCGCGATGACGGCCACGATGCCGAACAGCATGATGATGCCCTGGATGAAGTCGTTGATGGCCGTGGCCATGTAGCCGCCGGCGATGACGTACACGCCGGTCAGCACCGCCATCAGTATGATGCACACGGTGTAGTCGATGTTAAAGGCCATGCCGAACAGGCGGGACAGGCCGTTGTAAAGCGACGCGGTGTAGGGAATCAGGAAGATGAATATGATCGCCGACGCCCCGATCTTCAGTGCGTTGCTGCCGTAGCGCTTGCCCAGGAATTCCGGCATGGTGGCGCTTGAAAGCTGCTGGGTCATGATGCGGGTGCGGCGGCCCAGGATCACCCAGGCCAGCAGCGAGCCGATGAATGCGTTGCCCAGGCCGATCCAGGTGGAAGCGATGCCGTAACGCCAGCCAAACTGGCCGGCGTAGCCGACGAAAATGACAGCCGAGAAGTAGGATGTGCCGTAGGCGAAGGCCGTCAGCCAAGGGCCGACCGAGCGGCCACCCAGTACGAAGCCGTCGACATTGGAGGCGTGCTTGCGGCTATAGAAGCCGACGCCGATCATGATCCCGAAGAATACCACCAGCATGAGAATCTTGATGAACACAGTGGGTCTCTCCCTTCATCGTAGGTATCGCAGAAGGCATAAAAAACGCCCCCTGCCTGTCTTGCAGAGGGCGGAAATTCCGCGGTACCACCTCTATTCGGCGCTCCCTCGCGGGAAGCGCCCTCGTCGGGTGCGGGCGAAGGCCCATACCCTATCGCTGTAACGGGCGAACCCGTCGCCGCCTAATCGACAACGCCCTTCGGCCATGTCTTTCAGCGCGCGGCTATCGGGAGGTAATTCGGTCAAACGCCGTATACCGCCTCGCACCCTCCGGCGGCTCTCTGAATACGCAAGTCCGTTCGCCTACTGTTTCCCGGTCACTGCCTTTGTTGGAATACAGTTTACCACTTTATCAGGGTGGTGTCAAGCGCCCGTTTTCGGTTTTACACCATGTTTACCTTTATAGCTTCAGGGCGAATTCGATCAGCATGATGCCGATCAGGTGGGCCGGGTAGAACAGGTAGTAAACCCACTTGTTGATCTTCAGCTTCGACCAGGTGGGAATGTAGATCAGCGGCAGCGCCAGTATCGCGAACATCTGTATGCCGAAGCTGACGCCAAACATCTGATAGGAGGAACCCCGCGCGCCCCACCAGAACATGTAAGCCGCCATCACCGGCAGCGACACCCACCAGTGGCCGATGGTCAGGTAGAACAACGTGATCAGCACGATGCCCTCCCAGCCATAGTTGATGCTGCCCTGGAGCTTCCACACGAGCAGCGCAAGCGCCGCCGTGCAGACGTACTGACCCTCCCGCAGCGACCAGACCACCAACAGCCCAAGCGCCAGCGTGAGCATGATGTTGGGCACCGCCCAGCTCTGCACATAGAAGTTCAGCACCGCGCCCACGGGGTTGTCCGCAAAGCGTATCGCGTACATCGCCGGGATGGTGTGGGCCAGGGCCACGGCGTAGAAGGGCTGGGAGACCAGCCCCATCAGCAGTATGCGGTTCAGGTATTTCAGCTTGTTCCTGGAATAGACGCCGCCCACGGCGATGCAATAAGCGTAAAGCGGGAAAGCCAGCCGCCCGAGGATGCGCATGATCCGGTACTGGGGAAAGAACATCTTGCCCGTGTGGTCGATCAGCATGCTGATCATGGCCACCAGCTTCAACAGGTTGGTGTCCCGGTTCAGCCCGACCTCCTTCGGCGCAAACAGGGCGGAAAGGGCGGTCGCCTTTTTTGATGCCATCGGTGCTACCTCCGTCAAATGACTGTATACGGCTGCAGGGGCGCCGATACGGCGCCCGCCCGGGTACGAATCGCATCGTTTGTACCCGGCGGGCGGCGCAACGCCGCCCCTGCTTTTGCATACGCTTCGTATGTCTGTGGATTTGGGAATATACCAATCGCTTTATGACATCCCGTCGAATATGGTATCCTGCTCTGAATTGTCCTTCGGCGCGAGGGGCAGCGTCACCAGGAACTCGGTGCCCTCCCCCAGCTTGGAATGGACCTCGATCTCGCCGTCCATCGACCGCACGATGTGCTTCACGATGGCCAGGCCCAGGCCGGTGCCGCCCATCTGGCGGGAGCGGCCCTTGTCCACGCGATAGAAGCGTTCGAACAGCCGGGGCAGGTTTTCCTCGGCGATGCCGATGCCCGTATCGGAGATGGTGACATTGGCCTCCTTGTCGTTGGCAAACACCTGCACCGTCACCGAGCCGCCGGGCTCGTTGTACTTGATGGCGTTCTCCGTCAGGTTGATCAGCAGCTGCTCCACCCGGTCCGGGTTGCCCATGATGTACACCGGCGCGTTGCCGGTGGTGCAATTGACGGTGACCTGCTTCTCCTGTGCGTGGATCGACAGCATATCACACACGTCCTGGGCCTTCTTGTCCAAGCGGATGCGCTCGATGGCCACCTCGTCGTCGCCGGATTCCAGCTTGCTGATGGACAGTATGTCGTTGATCAGCCGGGTCAGGCGCTCGGTCTCCATCATGATGATGTTCAGGAACTTGTGGGCCATCTCCGGGTTGTCGATGGCGCCGGCCTGCAGCGTCTCCACGAAGCCTCGGATCGACGTCAGCGGCGTCTTCAGCTCGTGGGACACATTGGCCGCGAAGTCGGTGCGCACCTGCTCCAGGCGGCGCAGCTCGGTGATGTCCTCGACGATGGCCAGCGCGCCCACCACCTGGTCCTCCCGGCGCATCGGCGACACATACAGCCGCAGGGGCCGGTGTCCGCGGCCCACGGCGGTGCGGGCGGCCACCTCGTTGGTGTAAACGCCCTCCTGGCGCATGGCCTCGGTAAACACCTCGTCCAGCTTCACGTCCCGGGAGACCTCGTTGATGTTCCTGTTTTCCGGGTTGCCCACAATGCCCAGCAGCTTTTTCGCCACGGGCGTAATCAGTATGACGTTCAGGCCCTGGTCCACGGCGATAATGCCGTTTTGCATCTGCGACATCACCGAACTGAGCACGTGGTTGCGGTTCTTTTGCTTGAATACGCGATCCTGGATCCTGGAAATGATGGCGTTATACTCCGCCGCGTGCGGGTCGTCAGCGCGGAAGCCCTCCACCCGGGTGTCGAAGTTGCCGTCGGAAAAGCTGTCCAAAGCGGCCATGACCTGCTTGACCATCTTCTCCCGCTGCATCACGTTCAGTATGACGACCACCGCCAGTATGATGGTCAAGCCGTAGATTATCGCCAGCAGCACCAGCGCCCGGTTGTTGCGCAGTATGGTCATCATATCCGACAGCGGCCTGGCATACACCAAAAACGCGCCATCTTCATAGTGATAGATGGCGTACATCGCATTCCTGCCCTCGCTGTTGGGATGGCGGTTGATCACCGTCTCTCCCGTCCTGGCCATGGCGATGTCCTCGTCGGTCAGGTTGCTGTAGCGCTCATCCGAACTGTACACCACCGTCCCGTCAGACGCGAAAAGCGCCTGGGACGAGCCTTCCGCGGCCCTCATCGTGGCAAGCGTTTCCGCACGGCTTTCCATGGAATCGGCGCGGCTGAAGTCGCCTGTCAGCTGACAGGCGACGTGCAGGTCGTGCTCGACCTCCTCATTGGCCCTGTTCGCAAGATTGGAACAGTTATAGGTCAGCAGCAGCGCGAGGGCAACCAGCGAAACCAGGGTCACAATCAATGTAACCCTTGATTTCATAGGCGATTCTCCTGGCGGTCGTTGAACTTGTAGCCGACACCGCGGATAGTTTCGATATAATGGGCGTCGTCGCCCAGCTTCTGGCGGATGTGGCGGATGTGCACATCGACCGTGCGGGTCTCGCCGTAGAATTCATAGCCCCAGATGCGGTCCAGCAGGAAATCGCGGGTCAGCACCTTGCCGCGGCTGAGCACCAGCAGCTTCAGCAGCTCGAACTCCTTCAGCGTCAGGGACAGCTTCTCACCGTTGCGGAAGGCCTCGTAATTGCCCACGTCGATGGTCAGGCCACCCACGTGGAGGATGCCCTCCTCCTCGTTCTGGGGCGCGGCGCGGCGCAGCAGCGCCTTCACCCGGGCGATCAGCTCGCGCACGGAGAAGGGCTTGGTGATGTAATCGTCGGCGCCCAGCTCGAGGCCGAGGATTTTGTCCACCTCGTCGCCCTTGGCGGTGAGCATGATGATCGGGATATCCGCGGTTGTGGGTGCGCTCTTGAGCCGGCGGCAAACCTCCATGCCGTCGATTCCGGGAAGCATAATATCCAGCAGCACCATCGCCGGACGCTCATGGGCACAAACCACCAGCGCGTCTTCGCCCGTGGCGGCAGTGACTACCCGATAGCCGGAAGCCTCGAGGTTAAAAGATAGCAACTCAAGAATATGGGCTTCATCGTCAACGGCCAGAATCAGTTCGTTTGCCATGTGCGTATCCTCTCTTTTTTATCGTATTTGGTTATCTGGCGGCTTCGCCGTCAGCAGTACCCGCGTCAAAATCAGCCAGCAGGCGGTTCAGCTCGTCGCGGAAGGACTGGATGTCCCTGAACTGGCGATATACCGAGGCAAAGCGCACATAGGCCACCTCGTCCAATCGCTTCAGACCGTCCATCACCAGCTCGCCCACCATCTTGCTCGTGATTTCGGAATCCGGCTGGTTGTTCAGCTTGCGTTCGATATCGCGCACCAGGGCGTCGATTTCACCCAGGGACACCGGGCGCTTTTCGCAGGACTTCACAATGCCGGAGCGCAGCTTTTCCACATCGAAGGCCTCCCGCGTCTGATCCTTCTTGATAATCATCAGCGGCACCAGCTCGATGCGCTCATAGGTGGTGAAGCGCCGTCCGCATTTTTCGCACTCCCGGCGCCGGCGAATGGAGGTGCCGTCCTCGTTCTGGCGGGAATCCACCACGCGGCTCTGGGTACAGCCGCACCAGGCACATTTCATCCATTCATCACCTCTTTAATATTATACACAAAATATAACTTAAAGTCCAGCCCTTTTTTATGGAATGTTACGGCTTACGCATGAATTACCGCTTTATGACAGTAGTATTGCGAATATCCCCTGTAGGGTACCTCTAAAAACTATCGCGTCGCCCGACGAGATGAATTTTAGTCAGATTTGACTTGCAAAAGGCGCAGGCTGCCTGGCGGGCAGTCAAGGTTT
>CADBVG010000022.1:27402-30257 GCA_902798105.1 uncultured Eubacteriales bacterium | reverse complement strand
ATCGTGAACCCCAACGACCAGCGCCTGATGGAGACCGTCAAGACCTGCGACATCATCAAGAACAACAACCTGTACGCCGATTCCTACCTGGAGATCTGAGAATAAGAAGTCTGAAAGGTCCTTCACCATGCCCGGGATGACACGTAAATGCGATAATGCCATCCTGAGCGCAGTGAAGGATCTTTTTATATGGCATTGTTCGGAAAAATGGTGTATAATACAATACAGAAGCAGGGAAAGGGTGTCTGTTGTGGCATATTATTATCCGTTCGGCGAGGCGGTGCGCTCGTTGGTGCAGCAGGACAGATCCCCGAAGCGCGTATTTGTGCTTGGGGTCTATGCCAGTGCCGTCCATGCAAAGTGGAAGCGGGGCAGGGAAGTGATCTGTCAGGCACTGGCCGTGGCCAGCGAGCCCAGAATCTTCTGGGATGGCAATCCCGACGAGGCCTGCGCCATTATCGACCGCATCGCCATACCGCCGGAGCTGGGCACGTTGGAGCCCGCCGGGCGACAGCTCAACGGCCCTTCCGCGAAGGTGCTGGACGACCATATCCTCGCCCCGCTGGGGTTTACCAGGCGGGACGCTTGGCTGTGTGACTGCCTGCCGGAGACCCGGCTCAATCCGAGCCAGGTGCGGGTGATCGAGCAACGGTACAATCCGTTGATTGATGCATACGGTCTGAACCCGGTGACTATTCCGCGGCGCCCCGCGTCCTTCTGCGACGACGCCCGTGCGGCGGAGATCACCGCGGAGCTGATGGAATCCCGGGCGGGGCTGCTGGTACTGCTGGGGGATATTCCCATCGAGCAGTACCTGAAGCGGGTCGCGGACGTGCCCTATGCCACGCTTGGGGAATACTGCGACCTGTACGGCTACGGGAACCTATCGACGGCGGTCATCGAGGGGCAGACCCTCGCCGTGCTGCCGCTGGCCCATCCCCGGCAGATCGGCGCGCTGGGAGCCCACAGCCAGCGCTGGCACGACGCCCATCTGGCCTGGGAGGAAAGCAGAACTGTCTGATGCGTCCGGGAGGTATAGATATGGTGAAAATCCTGTTTGTCTGTCACGGCAATATCTGTCGTTCGCCGATGGCGGAATATGTGATGAAGAAGCTGGTAAAGGACGCGGGACGGGAGGATGAATTCGAAATCGCCTCCGCCGCCACCAGCCGGGAGGAGATCGGCAACCCGGTATATCCGCCGGCCCGGTCGGAGCTGGCGAAGCACGGCATCTCCTGCAAGGGCCACGCCGCGCGGCAGATGACCCGGGGAGACTACGATTATTACGACTGGCTGGTGGCCATGGAACCCTACAACATTCGCAATATGCTGCGCATCACCGGCGGCGACCCCGAAGGCAAGGTTTGCCTGCTGATGTCCTTTGCCGGCAGCGACGAGGCCATTGACGACCCCTGGTACACCGGCAGGTTTGCCGAGGTGTACGGGCAAATTGAAAAGGGCTGCAGGGCGATGATGGGGAAATTCTGATTTGGCTCCCCGCCAAATCAGAATTTCCATCTCAACCAATAAAACCCCACCGCTCCTGCGGCGCAGGCCAGGGCGGGCCAGGGATGCCCCGCCAGCAGCAACGCGGTCATGGAGACACAGCAGGCCAGCGTTGCGGCGGCGACCTTCTTTTTGTCCGCGTTTACCAGCTCAATGGCGGCGCAGGTCAGCAGTGCGGCGAGGCTGAGCAGCTGGGATATCCGGAAGGGCCCCAGGTACAGGCTGTCGGTGCGCAGCCCCTCCACCAGCGCCCGCTCGATGGCATAGAGGAACACGTAAGCGCGGAAGATCTCGCCATCCTGGCGGAACCTGTGCCTGCGCTCACTGATGAGCAGCGTCGCCACGATGATGAAACACCAGGCGGACTCATAGAAGAAGGTGGCAAAGTGCCACCGGCCGTCGGCCTGTATGAACACCGAAATGGGGAAGTGCTGCTGCCAGGGCTGTGTGGCAACGGCCCCGTAGGCTTCCTGGTTGACGTAATTGCCCCAGCGCCCGATGGCCTGGCCCAGGGCGATGGAGGGCGCGGCCAGGTCGGCCAGGCGCAGGAAGGGGAGCCCTTTGCGCTTTGCGTACAGGTATCCCGCCAGCACACCGCCGATGATGCCGCCGTAGATGGCCAGGCCGCCCTCCCAGATGTACAGCGCCCGGATGGGGTTGTCGGCGTACTCGCGCCAGGAGAAGACCACATAATACAGGCGCGCGCAAACGATGGCCATGGGAATGCCCAGCAGTGCCAGATCCAGCGCTGTATCCTTGGGGAGGCCCATGCGCTTTTCCCGGGCGCAGGCCAGCGCCACCGCCAGGGCCATGCCCGTCGCGATGATCACGCCGTACCAGTGAAAGGTCAGCCCAAACAGGACCAGGCTCGTGGGTGTGAATTGAATCATGGGGAAGGACTCCTTAGCCAATTTGCGACTGCTTGCGATTGCATAATCATATTATACGGTGAACAATCGCAGGGGCGGCGATGCGCCGCCCGCCGGGTAGAACGATGCGATTCGTACTCGGGCGGGCGCTGCATCGGCGCCCCTACAACCATTCTATGCATCGGTGTTCGTTTTATGACTTTCCGTCGTATTATGCCCTTAGGGTGTGGTTCTAAAGTCCGGGATGTGCAAGTTCGAGTGGATTTTCCGTCAAAACAAGGCGGAAAACCGCAGGCTTGCTGGCAGCAAGTCAAGGTCTGACAACGCAGTTCTGGCGGAAAAGACGCCAAGATTGCATGTTCAGGATTTTAGAAACACGCTCTAGAGTGTGTTTCTAAATGCCGGGAGATGCAGTTTCGAGCGGAGAGGCTGAAAACCCAAAGGGTTTTCAGGTCTGGCCATTGGCCAGACTGCCACGGC
>CADBVG010000022.1:0-27388 GCA_902798105.1 uncultured Eubacteriales bacterium | reverse complement strand
CAAGGGAAATCAACGCAGAAATGCAGGCAAAGACGCCGTAACTGCAACGGAGTTTCCAGCCAAATGCGCTTCAGGCATTTTAGAAACACACTCTAATCCGGCCGGGAATGTATCTGTTTTTTCTGGGCGTACATCTTCTGGTCGGCCTCGTCCAACAGCTTGCGGAATGTGGTGCGGCCAATCTCCTCGGTGTAGGCATAGCCCAGGGAGATGCTCACGTTCTGCTCTTTTTCAGTTTTCTCAAACCGGGCCACCATGCGGTCGATGCTGTCGGGAGTACAGTCCTTTACGATGGCTGCGAACTCGTCCCCGCCGAAGCGGAAGCAGTTCTCGCCAAAGCAGGAGGAGATGCAGTCCGCCGCAGTGCGCAGCAACCGGTCGCCGGCCAAATGGCCTTCGGTGTCGTTGGTCTGCTTCAGGTAGTTGACGTCAAACAGCAGCACCGTCATGGAATAGCCGCTGGATTCGGATTCCAGCAGGTATTGCTCGAAGCGGTAGCGGTTGGGCAGGTTCGTCAGCGCGTCGGTTTCCGCGGCCGAGCGCAGTATGCTGTCCAGGGCGTTGCGGCGCTTCAGCACGTCGTTGTAGGCCGCGGCCACCAGTCGCACCTCCCGGAAGCCCCGGGTTTCGTCCAGAGGCAAATCCTCGGGAATCAGCGTGACGAATCGCCCCAGCGGCGACAGCAGCTGCCGGTACAGCATGGTGAAGGTGATGACCAGCACGATTATGATAGAGATTGTGATGATCCACAGCACAGTGCGCAGCAGGTTGATGCGCCTGGCAGCCCGTGCCGCCAGCTGGGCGGAGGTGCTCTGCAATACCTCCACGCAGGCGTTGACGTTCTGGGAGACGGATTGCTTGTTCATGCCGTAGACCGAGCCGAGGATCAGCGTGCGGGCCGTGGCCAGCCGTTGATCCTCGGGCATGGCCTTCTCCTCCTCGGTCAGTTCCACCAGGGGGATATTCGTCAGCGGCTTGATCTGGGGGAACGGATAGACCGAGTTGACCAGGCTGATGGCGTGCAGCTGGGCGTTGAGCATGTAGTTGGCGCTTTCGGCTGCGGTTTCAAGCAATCCCAGTTCCTCGGGGTTGATCTTGTGCGCTTTGAATTTTTCAAGGATATCGTCGCCCCGCCGGGGTATGCCCAGCTCGCTGGCATAGGCCTGCAGGGGTGATACGTTTACCTCGCCCGCCTCGGTCATGGGCATCAGCACGTAGTTGCTCGAGGTCTCCGACAGCAGGCTGGAGCCTCCCAATAGCGACGTCGCCTCCTGGGTGTACTGGCCGGCGTTGGACGTGATGATGGACAGATTTGTGCTGTTGGTGTTGATCATCACGATCACGGCGATGATCATCACGTGCAATATGGACAAAATCACCACAATTGGCATCGTCAGGGCGTTTGCCGAAATTCCGCCGACGCGATTGTGAGATCGCTTGTTTTGCATATTTGGACCGCCTTTCATCTATATCAGGCCGGAACGGATAATGTACACAATATTATACCACTTACTCCAGTATATTATAGCATCTGCGATCCTTTTTGTCTACTGGGTTTGGTAAATTGAGGAAATGAAAATCCGCAACACATGTTGGCCGTTCCCGAGGGCTTCAAGGCGGACGCGAACGTCTACAAGACCATGGACACCTATTCTGGCGCGAATATATTCCTGGAAAAGGCCGAATTATCAACCCATTACAAGGCAAACCGGCGCCGATTCCGTCCCTTCGATCGGGGATGGACCGGCGCCGGAATTGTTTGTGCGGGATTGCCCAGATAAAACGAGCGTCACATTATAATGCATATGGCGAAAAAAAGTCTATTGATGCGCATTGAATCATAACCCAACAGGGGTTATAATATAGAATACGATGGTTGTACCCTGCCGCTTTGTCCCTGTAGGGGAGAGAGGGCGGCCAATTTTACGAGCGATCGGGGCGTGAGCTATGCGCAGAAAGAGAGTGACCGGCAGGTTCTTCCTGTTCCTGCTGGCCTTGCTTGTCATCGCGTTTCTGATCCTCCGGCCCAGGCTGTTTCCCGGTTCGAAGGAGACGGTCATCATGATGGCCAACGCCGACCAGCGCCAGACGGTGGACTGCGTGATCATTCGGGACGAGTCGGTGACCCTGTCCGAATCCACGGCTCGGGTCGAGTACATCGCCGCTGAGGATTCGCTGGTGACCGAGGGCGCTACCGTGGCCAACCTGTATGCCACCGGCTATTCCGAGAGCCTGCTGAACGCCCTGGAGACCACCCGCAAGAAGATTCAGGACTACCACAAGCAGCTGCTGGCCAACATCGTGGATTCCCAGCTCCAGGAGCTGGACCAGAAGGTCAACCGAAAAGCCATTGAGTTCAAGAATCTGATTACCCGACAGACCACCGGCAACCTGAAGACCGTGGCCAGCCAGCTGGAGACGGAAATGGTGCGCCGCCAGGAATACCTGCGCCAGAACAAGCGGGGCGACAGCAAGCTGACCAAGCTGTACGACGAGGAGAACACCCGCCTGGCATCTATCCAGTCCTGGCGAACGGTGTCCAATGCCGACCGGGACGGCGTGGTGTCCTTCTACATCGACGGCTATGAAACCGACCTGGCTCCCAGCGCGCTGAATACGCTGTCCATCTCGCAGGTGCGCTCGGTGCTGGCGGGGGAGCGGCTGGAGAACTCCCGCAAGACCCTCAACGACGGCATTTACCGCATCGTGGACCAGGATCGCTGGTACGTGGCGGTGCTGTATACCGGCAACACCTGGACGCCCATGGTGGGCCAGGACAACTATTACATCCAAATGGAGGGCTTCGACGACCTCAGCTATACCGCGTCGGTGCACAGCGTGCAAAAGGAGAACGACACCACGCTGGCCATCTTCGAGGTGCGCGACCCCATCGGGCCGCTGATTTACAAGCGCACCGGCAAGGCGCAGTTCAGCATTACGCTGACGGGGTTGTCCGTGCGGGTGGAGGCGCTGTACAACGAAAACGGCCAGATGGGCGTGTGGGTGTACGACGTGCCCGGCGGTACCTTCGTGCCGGTGGAGGTGCTCTCCACCGACGGCACCATCGCCATGATCCAGCCGATGGTGGAAGGGGCCCTGCAGCTGGGCCAGACGGTACTGATCAAGTAAGGAACTGGAAGGTTCCTGATATCGGAGAACAGCTATGAACCGCGAGGAACTGCTATCGAACATCGCGCGCTGGCAGGCGCGCATCGGCGAGGCTTCGGCCAAGTGGGGCGGCGCCACGATCTGCGGCGTCAGCAAGACCATTGATCCCGAGACCATCAACATGGCCTGGGACGGCGGCATTCGCATACTGGGCGAGAACCGGGTCCAGGAGCTGGTGTCCAAGCAGGACAGCCTGAACCCCGGCTTTGAAATTCACCTGATTGGGCGGCTTCAAACCAACAAGGTCAAGCCGGCCGTGGAGCGAGTGGCGATGATCCAGTCCATGGACCGGGACGCCCTGGCGGAGGAGATATCCCGCCGCGCCCTGGCGGCGGGGAAGGTGATGCCGGTACTGGTGCAGGTGAACATCGCCCGCGAGGCACAGAAGGCCGGCGTGGAAGAGGATGACCTGATACCGTTCCTGCGCCGCTGCGCCGAATTGCCCGGGCTGTCGGTGCAGGGCCTGATGGCCATCATGCCCATCGCCGACGATCCCGAGGACGTGCGGCCCCTGTTCCGGCGGATGCGCCAGTGGTTCGACCGCCTGCGGGACATGGACCTGCCGGGCATCGGGATGAACACGCTGTCGATGGGTATGTCCGACGACTGCGTCGTCGCCGCAGAGGAGGGCGCGACGATGGTCCGGCTGGGACGGGCGCTGTTCGGCGCGCGGTCGGCAAAAATCTGATGGATGCAACCAAGGCGTTTGAGTAGCGGCGGCGCTTGAGCCGCCATGCTGGACTCAGCCGCAGACCGGGTATAGAATACAGGGCTTACAACGCACGACGCGATAAAGAGGGGAAGACCATGGCGCGCAACAAATCCGGAGGCTTTAACAAGCTGTTGAACTTCATCGGCCTGGTGGACGACGAGGACACGCAGGATACCTATGGCGAGGAGTATTCCAGCGACAATTACGGTCGCAGGGCGGCCTACACGCCCGCGCGTCAGCAGCGCACGTCGTCGGTCGGCAGCCGCTCGACCCCGGCCCGGACGAGCGGCACCCAGCGCCGCCTGCCCGAGAACAACGCCCGGTCCAGCCGCTACGACAACCGCGCGCCCCGGGGCTATGACGACTATCGCACAGGCGAGCGCCGTACCGCGTCGCGCTTCGACGATTCAAGCTACGCCGCCCCGCCCCGCGCGCCGAGGCAGTCCCGCTACAGCGAGCAGCCCGATCCCCGCTACAGCGGCAGAAACCTGCCCCAGCGGGTCAGCCCCCAGCGTTCCATTCGGGTCAGCCAGCGCTCCCGCACGGTGATGTACTCGCTGCATTCGCTGGAGGATTGTTGTGAGGTGATCGACCAGCTGATCGCCAACAACACCGTGGTGCTGACCATGGACGAGTTGGATGGCCACCTGCTCCAGCGGGCGGTGGACACCCTGTCCGGCGCGGTGTTTGCCCTCCACGCCAGCATCCGCAAGGCGTCGGACCGGACCTATCTGGTCGCGCCGATGTCTGTGGAGGTCAACGATACCTACGACCTGGACCGAAGATTCTGACGACCTATGAGGGACATGGAGGGAGGTGACGGCAAGTGGGCCTGTACGAGGTTTTCTATGCGGGCTATATCTTCCTGCGGCTGATCACGACGGCGATACTGGTCTACTGCGTGCTCAGCTGGTTTCGGCCCAACTTCCGGGCCTTTTACATCCTGGGGAACTTCATCCGCCCCTTCGTGGCCCCCTTCCAGGGCCTTTCGATGAAGCTGCGACGGTATTTCCAGGCGCCGGTGGATTTCTCCTACCTCTTCGCGATCCTCGCCTACCAGCTGCTGGGGCGGCTTTGGTGGCGACTGTACTACCTGTTGGCGCGGAGGCTCTGATGGACGGCGCGCTGGACAAGCGCCTGAACGAGCTGGCGCTGCGGGCGCAGCACACCGGCAAGGTCTGCGCCACCCGGTTCCTGGAGCCCTCGACGCTGGCCGCGGTGAACGCGGCGGCGTGCCGGGCCGGGGTGAAGGTTGCCCTGTGGGGCGGATATGAGGGCGCGGAGCGCTGCGTGGCGGCGTTTTATACCGAAGACCCGCCCGAGGCAGGGGACTGGCCCATGGCGGCGCTGAGGCTGCAATGGAACGGCAAATTCGCCAATCCCGGTCACCGGGACCTGCTGGGCGCGGTGATGGGGCTTGGGATTGAGCGGGAGATGACCGGCGACATCACCATGGGGACGTATCGCGATGCGCCTTGCGCCTACCTGTTCGCGTTGGAGGAGGTAGCGGATTATATCGTTGCCAACCTGGACAGCGCGGGGCGGGCGAGCTTGAAGGTGAGCGTGGCGACGGAGGCCCCGCAGCTGTCGCCGCCCGAGGGTGAGAGCCTTCGGCTGACGGTGCAGCAGCAGCGGCTGGACGCCGTGCTGGCCGCGGCCTGTCGGCTGTCCCGCAGCGAGGCCCAGCGGCTGATCGCCGCGGGGCTGGTGAAGCTGAACCACGTGCCCCAGATGAGGCCCGATGCCCGCCTGAGCGAGGGCGACCTGATATCCGCCCGGGGCTACGGGCGCGTGAAGGTGACGGCCTTCCAGGGGGAATCCCGTCGGGGCCGGCAGGTGGTGCAGGTGTTTTGCTACGGCGGTAAATAATCCAATTGTTAACGTCCCCTGGCAGGAATTACGCCCTGCTCCGGCGAAATAGACCAAGATAGTGATGTGTCTCGATTGGGAAACCAATTTACACCGACGATGAAAGGACGGTATCGACATGGCGATCAGCGTAAAGGATATTCAGGAGAAGGAATTTGGCACGCAGGCGACCGGCGGTTATAACATCGAACAGGTCGATGATTTTCTGGATGAGATTTCAGAGCAGATGGCGGCGCTCGTGCGCGAAAACCTCGAGCTGAACCGGCAGATCAAGACCCTGGAGGCCGATGTGCTGGCCGCCCGCAGGCAGGCGGAGGCCGCCGAGGCCCGCACCCCCGACTACAACGAGAAGGGCTACTTCCAGAACCTTCAGAACGCCATGCGGGAATCCCTGATCGGGGCCCAGCGCATCGCCGACGAGACCACCGAGGAGGCCAACCGCAAGGCCCAGAAGACCGTCAGCGACGCCCAGGCCCAGGCCGATCAGATTACCGTCAGCGCCCGCGACAAGGCGAACGCCCTGGTGACCAAGGCCCAGGAGGAGGCGGACGCTATCTCCGCCGAGGCCAAGACCCGCGTGGACACGCTCCAGGCGCGCTACGATGCCCTCAAGGCCTCTGCCGCCGCCTACAAGGAGGAGTTCAGCCGCCTGCTGGATTCCCAGGCCAACGCCCTGCGGGAGAGCAACGGGCTGTTCTGATCTTCGGCCTGAATGCGATAAAAAGGTCCTTCGCTCCGCTTGGGATGACACGGTATAGTCACGTGTCGTCCCGGGGGAGCGAAGGACCTTCTGTGGGCATCTTTTCCGCCCTGACTGCGTCAAGCCTCCTTGACTTGCCGCCAGCAAGCCTGCGGAGTCTTTCCTTGCCAGGACGAAAAATCTGCTAAACAGCTTTCGCTGTTTTAACCTGAGAGTAGTATTAAATAATTAAAATTCTGATCTAACGCCGGGGCGACAAATCAGAATTTTATATTTCCGAACAATACTACGACGACATGCATTTGCGGACAAAAAGGAGGGGGCTTAATGCCCCCTCCGGTTCAATTTATCTGGCTTTTTTCTTTTTCCGGCCCGTTGCGATGAACGCGATCAGGGCCAGTACGCCGGCGCCAGCGCAGATCCAGACCCAAACGGGAACCTGATCGCCGGTGCCAAGCATGCCGTACAGCGGCGTGCCGTAGCCGAACATGTCGAACAGATCTTCCAGTTCCTCATCCGTCATCTCTTCGAAGTGCGGAACCGGGGTGCCGGTCCTGCGCTCGGGCACATCCTCGGGCTTCTGCGGCACGTTGGGCGTGATGCCCTCTGGCGGCGGCGTCCCGTCCTCGTCGGTGGGCGTCGGCGGCGTGCTGCCGTCGATCACCGTGTTGGTTACATTCATGCCGTCGATGCGGGTGAAGTAACCCTTCACGCCGTCCTCGCGCAGCTCGTAGGTGTAGACGTTGCCGTAGCCGTCGTCCGCCGGCAGGTTGCCGAAGGTGTACTTCCAATCGGTGCCCGCGGTGACCGTGCGGCTCTCGATCTCCACGCCGTCGCGGAACAGGCGAACCGTGATGCTGTTGGGCCGCTTGCCGCTGGCGTTGTCATTGTCGTTCCAGGTCTTCGTGCCGGAGATCTCAATGTACTCCTTGGGATTGCTGGGGATCAGCCTGTTCGTGATCGTCAGGCCGGACACCGAAGATTCGTAGCGGTCAACCGGCGTCTCCTGCACGGTGTAGGTAATCTTGCCACCGCTGCTGCTGTACTCGGGCAGGCCCTTGAAGGTGTAGGTCCAATTGTCGCCGCCCTTGGACCAGCTGGGGGAGGCGTCCACCGGCGTACCGTCCGCAAGCAGCGTGATGGTGATGGAGCCGGGGCGTACCTTGTGGATGTTGCCCTCGTCAACCCAGATCTTGGTGCCGCTGATATCGACGGTGGGCTCAGGTGTCGGGGCCGGGGGACCGGCTGGTGGCGGCACGTCGTCGTCAGGCGGCGTCGTGGTCGTCGGTTCGTTCATAACCGTCACGCTATTCTTTCCGTCACCGATGGTGATGCCATAGGTGGTGGTTGTGATGTAGCTGGTGTGGTTCTTGTTCCAGCCCTGGCTGGAGCTGGTACTGAGCACCACATCATACGTCTGACTGGTTGCGGTATAACCAGCGGGAGCCTTGGTCTCCTTGAGCGTCAGCTTGGCGGTTTTTCCCACCGTGGGCAGATACTTTTTAAGTTCAGCGTCCTTGGTGGAAATCGCGAAGTTGCTCACATTCTGGCCGCCATAGGTCTTGATGGCCGTCGTGCCGCTGTAGAGCGTGAACTCTGCGCCCGCGAGGGCCCTCTGATTCGCATCCACCTTGTACACGGTCACGGCGCCGTACTCGTCCTGAGTGCCGGTGATGGGCGCGTTGGGCACCGTCAGCGTATCCTTGCCTTCAATGCTGATGGTGTAACTCGTGGTGGTGATTTCCATGGTGTGATCGTTGTTCCAGGCCGTGGATTCGCTGGCGGCGATTTCCACCTTGTACTCGGTGTTGCTGCCGGTGTAGCCCTTCGGTGCGGTGGTCTCCTTCAGGGTCAGCGTCTTGGTGCCGCCCACCGCGGGCAGGACGCCCTGCAGCTTTTCATTTGCGGTGCTGATCTCGAACTGCTTGCCGGTGAAGGTCGCAATTGCATTGTCGCCGTCATACAGTGTAAATGTCGCACCGTCGAGCTGCGCGCTGCCGTCGGTCTTGGTCACCGTCACCGCGCTGTGATGGTCCTTAACATCTGTGATGGGAGGATTGACGACGGTGGCGGAATCCTGCGCATTGATGGCGATGCTGTAGGTCGTGGTGGTGACCAGCTTGGTATGATCGTCGTTCCAGGCTGTGGATTCGCTGGCGCTGATAACCACCTTGTACTTTTCATTGCTGCCGGTGTAGCCCGCCGGTACGCCGGTCTCCTCCAGCGTCAGCTCCCTGGTGCCGCCCACCGCAGGAAGGACACTCTGCGGCAAATCAGCGGTGCTGATCCTGAACTGACCACCTGTGTATTCTTTAATTGTGGTCGTGCCGTCGTACAACGTGAACGTCGCGCCGCTGATTTGCGCGCTGCCGTCGGTCTTGGTAACCGTCACCTCGTTGTGCTTCGGGGCGACATCGGTGATCGGGGGGTTGGAGATATCGATGGATTTCTGTTTATTGATCCTGATGGAGTAGGCCGTAGTGGTGATCAGCTTGGTGTGATCCTCGTTATATTCCGGTTTTTTACTGACGGAGATGACCACGGGATATGCGGTGCTGTCGCCCTTGTAGCCCGTTGGCGCAACGGTCTCCTTCAAGATCAGGGTCTTACTACCCGTCACGGGCAGGACACTCTGCGGCAAATCAGCCGTTTTGATCTGGAATTGGCCACCGGTATAGGTCTTGAGCACGGTCTTGCCGTCCTCATCGTACAGCGTGAACGTCGCGCCACTGATCTGGATGCTGCCGTCGGTCTTGGTGACCGTCAGCGCGTCGTCCTCACGGGCATCTTCGGTGACCAGGTAGGTGTCCTTGACGTTGACATCCAAATCATAGAGCAGCTTTGTCTTGTCAGCGTTCCACGAGGGAATCGTGTACAGGGAAGAGTTCGCCGTCAGGCCGTTGGGCGCTGTGGTCAAAACGCCGAGATAGACGCCCAGGTCCAGTCCCGCAAACACTGCCGTGCCATCAATACTCGAAAAGCGCTCTTTGGCGGCATAGTATCTCTCAGCGATGGCAGCGTTTTGAGTGATGGCGCCGGCAAGAGCATTGACTGCATTCTGCAGGTCAGTGTCGTTCTTGGCTTCGATGATGTTTTTCCCGTAACGGGTAAGGCCATCCTCGAACGCCCAACCGGCGGTGGTTGCCGGAGCTGCTGTGGCAACCTTGTAGAGTGTATACTCTACCACGGCATCCTTGGGCAGCTTTTTGACATCTGTCTTCAGCTTAAACGTCAAGCTGCCTGTGCTGTTCTTCGTAGCGCCCAGCGCGCCAAAGGAAGGCAGCATGCCCGTCAGCAAGAGCGCGCACAACAAAAACACCAGCAGTCGGCTTGTCCTTGCGTATCTGCTCTTTCTCTTCATATCACAACACGCTCCATTACTATATATTCAATCGCAACCGTCTGCAAATGAAACCCAAAAGTCAATGGCTGGCAAATCGGCATCACAGCTTCATGCGCCGCCGCATCCGCCGCCGGGCCATCCGGCGCACCCATTCGACGAGCGCCAGCAGTATCAGGCCGACCGCGGCCACGGGGGCCGCGAGTATGAGCTCCGGCACGCCGACGGGCAAAGACCTCGAATCGTCCGTCGGTTTTACGCTGTGCCGCGACACGCGGCGCCCGCGCACCACCAGCCGCATTCCGCCGACTTCGGCCACAAGCGCGCATTCTTCGTCATCCTCGGCGCTTTGGAATGCCTCCAGCGCCTCCGGCGACGCTCTGGCGACCTGGAACACCTCGTAGGTCTGCGTCTCCTGCAACACTTGCAGGAAGAAGCAATCCCCGATGATCAGCCGGTCCAGCCCCGCAAAGGGATCGAAGAACCGCTCCCGTACGGCACGCAGCAGGCACGGCCCGTCCGCGCCCTCCGAGGGGAGCCGGCTTCCGGGCACATGGGCCACCCGCGCGGGGGAGGCGTCGGCTTCATCGCCGTGGTATACGGCCATGGACATGCCCAGCTTGGGCACCTTCAAAACCGCCATCACGCCGTCACCCGACGGATTCAGCAGCGCGGCATAGGCTTCGCCGCCGTCCTTGCCGAAGTCTGGGGAATAGGGGTCCGTCCACCCGGCGCCGTCCAGCGACCGGTTGTATTCCTGTGCCTGGACCAGCTGCACGTCACAATCCTCGGGGCTCAGCCGGTTTGCCGCGTCCCGATAGCTGTTTACGACCTTTGCGTTCTCCGACAGCCGGTATTGCCGGATGGCCACGGGCGCCAGCACAAGCGCGGCGAGGGCGGCCACAAGCACAAGGATCAACAGCGTCAACAGAAATCTCTTCATAGCCTATCTGACCGCTGGCCCAGCGTCCAGCAGTCGGGCGCGGTATACCGGCCATATGATTGCCCGCGCCATGCCCTTTATATCAGCCTCGGCCACCAGCCCGAAGCGGCTGCTCCGGCTGTCGAGCCGGTTATCCCGGTTGTCGCAGAGCACGAATACCGCGCCCTCCGGCACCGTCAGGGGATAATCCATGTCGTCAACGCTTTCTATCGCTCCGGTGGGAGCTGCCTGTGCCTGAGCCGGGGCGTCCGACTGGGCAAAGGGGTTTTCCAGTGCGCCGCCGGGGATGACCTCGTCGATGGATCGGGCGTCCCGGGTGCGGTAGGTGGCGTAGGGCTCATCCAGCGCCTCGCCATTGAGCGTCACCCGCCCGTCGTCGTCCACCGAGACCTCGTCGCCGGCCAGGGCAATTACCCGCCGCACGGTCTGGCGATGCATGCCGGAATCCGAGTAGCGCACAAGCGCCAGCGCGCCGCGCTCGATTGTGCCCTTCAGAAACGGGGCGTCGGAGCGCACGGAGAGCGCCACGTCGCCGCCCTCCAGCACTCCGGACATGCCATCGGAGCGGATGTCCGTCATGATGAACAGGAACCGCGTCGCCAGCGCGCCTGCCAACAGCGCCAAAGCCAGTATCACAACCGCGCCAATGCAGATGCGCCGCCGGGATGCCCGGTCGTCGATGCGCGTCAGCTCGCGCCGAACCTGCGCCTCGGTGATCCTCTTGCTGTCCTGACTCATTTTATGATCTTCCGCCTTCGCTGTTTCCTGCCGGTGGATACCATCATCCACACCAGTAGTATCACAAGCATCGGCGCGGCGAGCACAGGCGCAACCAGTATGGGCTTGATCTGGGTCGCATCCGAGACGACCTTGATGATCTGCTCCATCTCCACGTTGTCGGTCCGATGCCCCCGGACCAGCAGCCGGTGGGAGTTGATGCCGTAGGGCGTACAGGTGACCAGCGTGCAATAATCCTCATTCGGGTCGATGGACAGGGCGTCCATCTCCTCAGGCAGCACGATCAGTATCTGATCCACCATATAGGTCATGACCCTGTCCATCACGCGGATGACGAACAGGTCGTCCGGCTCCATCTGGTCCAGGTCGGTGAACAGCCTGGCCGAGGGCAGGCCCCTGTGGCCCGAGAGCACCGTGTGGGTGCCCGCGCCGCCCGTGGGCAGCGATGTGCCCTCGATGTGGCCCACGGCGATTTGCAGCACGGCTTCATCGGTGCCATGGTAAATCGGCAGGGAGCAGCTGATCTTTGGGATCTCTATGTAACCCATGATGCCCGAACCGGTGAGGTTCAGCAGCGCTTCGTATTCGGCGTATTCCTCTTCGCTGAGTGTGAAACGACTGGGCTTGTTCATCAAATCCCGGTTGTATTGCTCCGCCCGTGCCCATTCCTTCTCGTAGTCCGCGGGATCGATGGTCTCGATCTGTTCGAGGTAGCTGGCGATGGCGCGGCTCTGGTGGAAGGAGTTCCAGTAATCGCTGACGGTGGGGTACAGAAGTATCATCACGCCCAGAATAAGTACTATAACCAAAATAATGGTAGACAGGTGCTTCTTCATGGCGTTCCTTCCCAGTTTGGAATCATATTACCTATTAAGTATATCACTAAAAATCAGGTTTCGCAATATAAAAATATCCTCATACTATCTAATATAATAACCATCATGGGTTACATGAACGGTGACATCCGGCGAAAAATAAAGATTTTATGGATATTTGGAAAGATTTAATGCTTTGGAAATGATTTTAGGACTTGCAGCGCGCAATAAACCGGCAATGTAGCCGTTTCAACAGGTAATAAATGTTAAATATATATTAAAAATGGCGATGTAACCCGACGTGTAACCGCCATTTACTACAATAAAAGCATACAATTAGCTTGAATTGTAAGCGGAGTTATTTTAGGCACTGGATAAAGTGCGAACAATAGACCCGGAACGGGCATATAATTCCCCCGTCCGGACCAAGGAAATAAGATTATGACGGATAAGGAACTACGGAAGCTTCGGCGCGACGATCTGTTGCAGATTCTGATCAATCAGCAGAAGCAGATAGACGATCTGAATGCGCAGCTGGAGCAGGGGAAACAGGCACTGGCCGATCGCGACCTGGCAATACAGGAATCCGGCTCTCTGGCGGAAGCCGCGCTGAAGCTGAACGGCGTGTTTGATGCGGCCCAGACCGCCGCGGACGACTATCTGCAACAGATGCGCAAGCGCGCGGATGAGCTGGTGGCCGAGGCCCAGGCCCGCTCGGCAGAGATGCGGCAGCAGGCGGAGAACGTGCTCAAGAACGCCCGTGCAGAGGCGGAGCGCATTCTCGGCGGTGCCAGGCGCGATGCCGAGACCTTTGCCCGCCAGGCGCAAGCCGGCTCCGAATCGCAGAATCAGGACGGCGGCGAGCCAGCTGGTGACGATGCAGACGCGAAGCGCAAGCGCAGACGCTTGTGGGGGAGCAAAGGAACATGAGAAGGGGTTTGTTGCAGGAAAGCCTGACGGTGGAACAGCTGGAGCGCGAGCTGCGGCGGGAAAACCATAAGCGCAGCTACCGTAGTACGCTGCTGAGCACGGTCAGCGCGCTGGTAATCGTGGCGGCTGTGGCCGTGCTGGTGTCGATGCTGGCGCTGCCGGTGCTGCAGGTGGTGGGTGAATCCATGACGCCTCTGCTGCACCAGGGCGAGATCGTAATCGCGCCAAGGGGCACGGCGTTTCAGAAGGGCGACGTGATCGCGTTTTACTTCAACAATAAGATCCTGGTAAAGCGGGTCATTGCCAACGCCGGCGAATGGGTGAATATCGACGCCGACGGGAACGTATTTATCAACGATGAGCCCCTGGATGAACCCTATATCAGCGAGAAGGCCCTGGGCGATTGCAACATTACGCTGCCCTACCAGGTGCCGGACGGGAAGATCTTCGTGATGGGCGATCACCGCAGCACCAGTTCGGACAGCCGCAATACCGCGGTTGGCTGTGTGGCGCAGGAGCAGATCGTTGGGCGCGTGGTTTTGAGGGTCTGGCCATTGAGCCAATTCGGTGTCATCAGCTGACCGACCCCCGTTGAAAAGGGTAAAACAGACTGGAGTCTGTGGATATTCCGATAAAACAGGACCAACCGGGTAAGAAAAAAACCGACTACGAGTGCTCGGCATAAGGTCAGGAGTGTGATAAAATGGATAAACAGATTCGTGAATATTCAAAGAGAAACAACAAGAAGCGCATACTCAAAAGGGTGGTATCCCTTTTGTGCGTGGTTGTGTTGCTCTTTACAATGAACACACTGAAGCGCAACGCCAATACGCTGGAGCGCATTCCGATGTGCGGCCTGATTGAGCACATTCATGGCAGCGAATGCTTCAACGATGCCGGGGAGCTGGTCTGCGGCATGTTGGAGCATGTACATACCGATGCCTGCTATCAGCAGAGCCCGACGGCCGGCGGCACGCTGGACGATCTGGAGATCAACATCGATGGCTACGACAATCGTGGCGACCAGAGCGATGCGGGCGATGCCCAGAGCCTCGATCTGTCCCTGGACCTGAGCCAGGGCGATCTGCTCGACTTTGTCCAGGATCCCAGAAACCAGGCGCCCTCCAACAACGACCAGCAGGCGGGCAACGTGGGCCTGAATGAGGACCAGGCGCCCGTCATGGCGAACAATGCCGCCAGCGATGGGCAGGAAGCCGTCGTGGAGTTCGAGGACGATATCCCCTCCGATGCGCAGCAGGGCGCAGACACCACCGGGGAAGAAGAGAAGCAGCCCGTTGAAACCGAGCAGGAACAGCCTGCCGACATTGACAATATAAAAGGAGAAACTGAAAAAACCGCTGAAACCGAGACCGAGGAAGAGCAGGAGCAGTCCGTCGAAACCGAGACCGAGACCGAGGGCGAACAGGAGCAGCCTGTCGTCGAGACTGAAGAGGACGAGACCGAAGCGCCTGCGGCGGCCGAGACCGAGGAAGCGCAGGAGCAGCCCGTCGAAACCGAGACCGAGACCGAGGGCGAACAGGAGCAGTCCGTCGAAACCGAGACCGAGACCGAGGGCGGACAGGAGCAGCCTGTCGAGACTGAAGAGGACGAGACTGAAGCGCCTGCGGCGGCCGAGACCGAGGAAGCGCAGGAGCAGCCCGTCGAAACCGAGACCGAGGGCGAACAGGAGCAGCCTGTCGAGACTGAAGAGGACGAGACCGAAGCGCCTGCAGAGGACGAGATCGAAGAAGCGCAGGAGCAGCCTGTCGAAACCGAAGAGGATGAGGCGCAGCCTGTCGAAATCGAAATAGAAGAGGAACAGCCCGTCGAGACCGAGGGCGAGACTGAAGAGACCGCTTCCACCGAGGAAGCGCCGCAGGCCGAGCCTGAGAGCCAGGTTGCCCGGCCGGCCCAGCATTTCGAGGAAGGCACTGCCTACATGAACGTGATCGTGGACGCCCCCGAGGGCGCGTTCCCCGAGGGCACCGTCATGGTGGTGAAGGACGTTCAGGACGAGGGCACCCTTCGCAACATCGAGCAGAGCGTGGCCGGCGACTTCGTCGAGGTCACCAGCGTCCACGCCGTGGACATCAGCTTCTGGTACAACGATACCGAGATCGAGCCCCTGCTGCCCATCGCCGTGGTGATGAGCGCGGTTGAGGCCGACGCGCAGTCCGAGACGCCGGTGGTCGTGCACGTGGCCGATAACGGCGAAACCAGCGTCGTGGACAGCAAATCGATCGGCGCGACCGAGGCTGCCTTGGAGATGCCCGCCACGGAAAACCCCGAGGCACAGGCTTTCGAGGCGGACTCCTTCTCGGTCTATGCCATCGTCGGGACGCAGGCCCTTGTAAAGAATTATATCGACGATTCCGGTAAGACCTGGCGCATCAAGGTCGGCTACACCGAGTCAGCCGGCCTGCCCGAGGGCGCGCGCCTGGAGGTCGCGGAGATCAAGGACAGCGAAAGCTATATGGCCGAGGCCGAGGCTGCCCTGGAAGAGGGCAAGCGCATCACCAAGGCCCGCTTTTTCGACATCCGGATTATGGATACCGACGGCAACGAAGTGCAGCCCAGGGAGGCCGTGCAGGTGACCGTCACCATGCTCGGCAACGAAGGCGAACTGGAAGCCGACGCAAAACAGACCGATGTCGGCGCGCCCGAGGTCCTCGCGATGCACTTCGTGGAGCGCAATGACGAGATCGTCAAGGTCGTCAGCAAGAACGCCACCGAGTCCGGCGACAGCGTGACCTTCACCGCCGAGGGCTTTTCCCCTTGGGGCGTCGTGTATACGGTGGACTTCCACTTTGTAGGCGGCGATTTCAGCATCGTCGGCGGCTCCGGCGTGTATTTCTCTGTCATTGCCAACGAATTGAACCTCTACGGTAAGGTAGAGGGCTTTGCCATGGAAAAAATCGATGACATGGCCTTCTCCAACCCGCAGCTGGTCAGCGTTGAGCGCGTCGTGGACGACAACGGCGCTGTGAACTGGCTGCTCAGGAGCCTCCAGCCCTTCAATACGGAGGAAACCCTGACCCTCCACATGATTGATAATTCAGTATTGGTGATCGACGTTACCGACGACCAGACCGGGTTGGCATCGTTTATTACCGATGCCCGTATCGTCATCGACGGCACTACCTATGGCCCCGGCGATACTTGGCCGGCGTATGAGGATGTGGATTATAACCTGACCCTGTCCTTCTCGGAGCGTGGATCGCGGCAGTTCCCGAAGGGCGGCGAGAGCATCTCCATGGATCTGCCCTATGGCATGACCATTCCTGAGGGCACCAACGGCACGTTTACTATCGAAGCAGGACTGGCGGGCAATGTCACCGGGAACAGCTATCGTGTCGAGGGCGGCAAGCTGATCATCACCTTTGGCAGCGATCCCTCGGACATACTGACCCGTTCTTCCAATGTACACTTTGATCTGAACTTTGTTTGCCAGATTACGGAAAATGTCCAGAAGATCACGTTTACCGACGGCGTCGAGGGCAATATTGACCTCAGGGACGGCGCCGACGTCACCGTGAACAAGACCGGTTCCTACAATGAGACGACCGGCCAGATGGATTATACCGTCACGCTGTCCTCCAAGGGCAACAGCTCCAATGTCCATGTAAATGACGTTATTTCGGGCAATAAGCTCACCCTGGACCAAAGCAGTATCGTCATCAATCCGTCGAAGGAGCTGGTTGGCGGCATTATCAAGTCCGATACCGGCTTCGACCTGACCATCAAAGAGCTGGCGAACGGCGAGACCGTTACGATCAAGTATTCCGCCAACATTGATATGTCCGGTATCGGGCCGGATTTCAAGATCATCGACGCGGCTACCAACGGCAAGAATTCTGTCAATGTTGAAAATGCTGACGGTCATAGGGATAATACTGATTTCACATACACAAATGAGATCAAGTATTCCAACATCCGCAAGGTCAATTCGACGGTTGAGGATGGCACTGGTGCCGATGCAGACAAGAAGATACTGACCTGGAAGATCGTTGCCAACGACAACTATCGCGGCTCAATCGTCGGCGGTAAAATTTCCGATACCATTGAGTACAACTGTGGCCCGGCTATGAAGTATGTGGATAACGGTTCGGGGCAGGTCGCGCTCGATATCACGGCGAAGCGCCAGGATGGCACTGTTGCCTATCACTGGACGGATACCACCGCAATCAATTCGGTCAACGGCGAGCAGCAGGGGTGGACCTATACCATTCCCCAGAAGGGCTCCGCGGATGAGGTCCTGTCCTACGAGATCACCTACAAGACCATCGTCGATCCTTCCAAAGTGCCTGCCTATAACAATGGCACCGTGAAGAATGACACGACCAACGATCACGGCGGCAGCACCAGCGGCACCGGCTTTGTCGGTGGCGGTGGTGACGAACCCGGCGACGAGACCACGATCACGGCCACCAAGACGGCCAAGACGGTGACAAGCGATTACATCGACTGGGATATCGTCGTCGTGATTCCTGCGGAGGGCTATGATACCTTTGAGATCGTCGACGACCTGCCTCTGAGCAACGGTCAGCCCAACGGCGCGGATATGCCCTATGGCGACCCTGTCGTGTCCGGTCTCGTGGATGGGGAGTCCTATAAGACGGAGATCATCGAGTTGGTGGGCCAGGATGCCCAGTGGATCAAGCGCGATGGCGAGAACCTGACTGCCTATCGCATGAAGCTGACCTTCTACAAGGACCAGGACAAGACTGTGACTGGCCTGAAGGAAACTAGTAGCCAGCGCCTTTTGACGGTGACTATCCGCACGAAGAATGACCCGGTGTGGCTGGAGCAGGGCAACGGCCAGGTGCACACCAACAACGCCAAGATCAACGGTTATCAGGTATCTGCCACTGCGAAGCCTGTGCGTTCTACCGTGACCAAGAAGGTGTCATCAGCTGACGCTATCAATGGTATGCCCGCCTATTTCTATCAGATCGTGTTGACCAACGTCACCAGCGATACCGTTGAGTTGGATGACTACTTCGACGGCAATCATCTGGCCTTCGGCGACAGCAACCTGCTGGTGGATGGCGGCGGCAGCTACAATGAGAACAGCCAGTATATCCTGTACTGGGGCGAGAACGATTATGACCAGAATCGCGATATGGGAAGTGGAACTTACAATCTGCCCAAATTCACGACTCCTGAAGCCGGCCACCTGCACATCAAGGTGGAAAATATCCCCAAGACGGCGCAGGGCGCTTACTACCCGTATTACATCGTCCGCTATGTGCTGAAGGTAAAGGATGCTCAGGCCCTTAACGACATCAAGGAAAAGGCCATCAGGAACAAGGGCAAGTATGAAATCGCGAACTCGGCCTTCTGGGGCACGACCGGCGACGATGTCACCATCGATTATGAGGTCAGCGGCCTGGACAAGGATGGCTGGTTCCGCAATTCGATTGACGGCGTTTATAACCCCAACGAGCGTCTGTACGATTTCGTGATCGACGTCAATCCCCAATCGCTGCCGCTGAACGGCGGGGAGGATATGGAGATTTCCGATACCCATACCGATAACCTGTCCGTGCAGTACCAGAGCGTGAAGGCATACAAGGTCACCGGCGTCGTGACCAAGGACGCCTTCAAGACTGCCATTCAGAATTACCTGAAAACCCATGAGGACGCTACCGGCTTTACCATGGATGGCATCGCGCCCGCCACTGAGATCAGCTGGAACTTCACCGGCAATATCGGTACGTTCAGCGGCATCAAAGATCGGACGCATTACCTGATCTACTACAGCTCGCTGATCACCGGCAGCAACCAGCAGAATTTCAGCAACGAAGCGGAAATGGAGGGCTTCATCGATACCCAATCCAGCAGCAAAACCTATGGCAGCAGCGGTTCCGGCGCGGCCACGATCTATCAGATCGGCCTGCTGAAGTACAAGGACGGCAAGACCAGCGAGGGCCTGCAGGGCGTGAAGTTCCAGCTTTTCCGCGGCGATAACAAGGAGCCCATGACCTACGGCGACACCGCATATACTCAACAGCATAACCTGGTGGGTAAAAACATCACCTTTACCACCGGGGCGGATGGCTATGTTCGCATAGCCCTGAACCAGACCGAACATGGGGCGGAGCTGGAGGAGGACGTCCAGTATTGGCTGAAGGAGATCGAATCTCCCGCAGGCTATCAGATCGACAGCTCTGTGGAATACTGGAAGTTCAAGCTGACCACCGATCCCGACGAGGTCAACTACGGCGAGGGCGGCGAGTACATCTACTTCTATTACGACGACATCATGAAGATGTCCAACACCCCGACCAACGAGCCCCTCACCGTGCAGGTGGATAAGCTCTGGCTGGGACTGGACGGCGAGGCGATGACGGATGTACAGAAGCAGAACCTGACCGCCACCGTCCAGCTGTACAAGAAGACCAACGCCGGGGAATACGAGGCGGTTGAAGGCAAGATCAGCGGCCAGACCGGCGAAGAATATGACGGTCAGGTCATTCTGAACAAGGATAATAACTGGACCTATACCTGGAACAATCTGCCCCGCGTGGATGGCCAGGGCAACAAGTATGCCTATAAGTTGGAGGAGATTGCCGGTCCCAATACGGAGGACATCTACGCCTCTTCCGTGGCGCTTTCCGAGGACGAGACGAATAAGCACTATGTGATCACGAACCAGAAGGTGGAGCAGCGGGACGTGGATGTGAGCGTCCGCAAGACCTGGCTTGACCGCGAGGGCGATCCTCTGGCTGTTGAATATTTGCCCGAATACATCCGCTTCTACCTGTATCGCGTGGTCAGCAAGGTGCCCTTCAAGGTCGCCCCGACCTCCGGCGGCAATCCTTACGACGCGGGTCCAACTTACAATAGCTATCTTGTGCCTGCGCCCGATGGTAATACGGGCCTGTATCAGTTGACAAAGAGCAACTCTAACAACTATACTAGCGGCCTGACCTTTGCAAACCTGCCCTCCATCGTCGTTAACCAGACGAACAACGACGCTACCTTCTATGCCTATTATGTCAAGGAGGTACCGGTGGATGGCTATGCGCCTTCTGCTGTGGTGACGACCACCACCGACACGACCGGCAATACGACCAAGTATAAGACCACCGTGGCCCTGACGAACCGGAAGCTGCCCGAGCCGATCGACCTGACCGTGAGGAAAGCCTGGAAGGACGACACGGGGGCGGACATGGCAAGCATACCGAATCATACCGTCGTGTTCCATCTGTATCAGGTGGCAAGCAGCACGCCCTTTGATGCTGATCCGTCCACCTGGCCGACCAGTGGGGGAGCGTTGTATGATTATGACTACGGTGGATATTCCAACCACATAGTTTACGAAAACAGTGTTCGAGTGACCGGTACTTATCAGTTTGATTTGTACAATGGCGACAACGGTACTGGATATACCGCGATCTTTAACGATCTCCCCGCCAACAGCGTGGACGCCAAGGGCAAGGTGACCTATTACGCCTACTACGTGGATGAGGTCGAGATCGAAGGCTATGACGCCAGATATGCGACGACTCGTGATTCCGAGACTGGCGCGTACACTATCACCATGACCAACCAGCAGACGCCCAAGTATACCTCCATCACGGCGGACAAAACCTGGTTGGACAAGGATGGCGGGCCGAATCTGCTGGCCGAAAAGACTGACGCGGATGAGGTGACGCTGGATGTTTATAGAGTGAATGGTGAAGGATTGCCCGTTGGTACCGCTGTTGTTGATGGTGTGGAATATGCTGCATCGGACATTAAGACTTTGACTGTAACGGAAACTGCAAATGCAAACACAAATTCTGTTCAGGGTAAAGTAGGCGATACCATTGTAGTCAAGGTAACCCATACTGGCGGTAATACGATTAACCCGACGTTAAGGTATACGAAGACTACGGATGATAACTGGAACTACAACATCGGCAAAAATGATTCGCTCAGTACGTCAGAAACAGTCGTATTTAAATTTAATCTGGCTGCTGATATGAAGCGGATCAAGATTGATGATGGCAGCGGCGGACAGTATAACGTTGAGTTTACAAATTCAACCTCGAGGTCCATCCAGTACAAGATGACCCAGGCGCAGGCGGCGGGTATTTCCGGCGCGGTGCCTGCCGGTACGCTGAAGCTGAACAAGTCCAATGGCTGGACCGATAGCATTAATAACCTGCTCGCGGAGAGTCAGGGTACGAAGTATACCTATTTCGTGGTGGAGCGCGGCGGCAGCGAATACCAGGCCGAGTATGTATACGACGGCAACACCGTCCACGTCACCAACCGCGAGAAGGATATGCTCGAGGTTGACAAGAAGTGGCTGAACGCGGTGGGGGATGACTATACCAACTCCAAGAAAGATGGTACGGTAACGTATACGCTGTATCAGAGTGCGACAGCGATACCAATACCAACTACTGTAACGGTAGATTATTCTAGCTTAAAATGGGGGCACGAATGGTGGGGAATATATGATATTGATAAAAATAACGGGACTGGTTCTGCAAGCTTTGATACTATACCATCTATTAATGTTGGGTCTGATTTAACTATTATTGTGAAAGAAAACCCTGTTGAGAGTAGCAATAATGCAAGTTTAGATGGATTGTTGATTAACGGACAGAGTGTAAGTAGTACTTTCTTTGAGAACAATGAGGGATATAGAACAAGGAAATATGTTATCAAGAATGTGCCTGCGCAACTAGTTCTTACTGGTACTATCCAATCTAATCCTTGGCGTAGATTGAGTATTTCTATTATTGTTGACAGGCAAGCAGAAGCTCAACAGCAGATTGATTCAGGCGATGGAACGCCCATCCCCCTCGGCACCATCACCGTCGGCTACGACTCCATCAAATCGACCACTCTGTCTTCCCCCTGCACCGTCGCAGCGGGCAAGACGCCTTGGTCGGCGCTGATCGGCAATCTGCCGACGACGGACGGCACCAACAACTTCACATATTATGTGGAAGAGACTGAGGTCACCGGCTTTGACAAGAGCGGCGACGGCGCGGCAAATGTGGTGGAAGCGGGCGGCAAGATTACCGTTACCAACCAAAAGCAGCCCACCGGCAGCCTGCGGGTTAAGAAGGAGCTGGCGGGGCTGACCTACGACGACCTGACCGACGCCCAGAAGCAGGCCCTGTCGAAGATCAGCTTCACCGTCAAGAATGCCGGCGAGGAAACCGTGGCGACGGTCACTCTCGGCCATGCCCTGGAGGGCAAGACCATCGGCGACCTTGCGCCCGGCACCTACACCGTCACCGAGACCCGGCCCAACGACAGCACCCCCAGCGGCTATCTGTACAAGAAGACGACCGTGAAGGTGAACAACGGCGCCCCGGTGGAAACCGTGACCGCGTCTGCAACCGTCTCGGCGAACACCGTCACCAATGTGACCTATGTGAACGAGTACGGCCCGGCGACCGCCGACCTCACCGTCACGAAGCGGATCGACAAGGCGAACAGCGCCACCGAGAATGTCACCTTCTACGTGGGCCTGTTTGCCAATGCGACCGACACGACGCCCATTGCCGCTGGTGAAGTGGGCGGTATGAACCCGCAGCCGATCACCTTCACCGCAGGCAGCACTGATACCTCCAAAACGGCGACCTTCACAGGCTTGACCGTCGGCACGACCTACTATGTGTTCGAGACGGATTCGACTGGCCGCAAGGTGACGACAGCCGACAAGACCAACGGCTATGCGATCGTGGCAGCCGATGTGGAAGGCAAATCTGTGTCGATTCAGCCTGGTGGCAGCACCGCTTTTATCACCAACACCTACTCCGCCACAGGCTCCGTGCCCTTCAAGGCCAAGAAGACCTTGGAAGGCGGGGATCTCACGGCGGATCAGTTCAGCTTCACGCTGGTGGAGTATACGGACAATACCTTCCAGACCGTGAAGGATGGCGGCGTGAGCCAGTCCAAGGGCAACGCGATTGGCGGTGACATTGCCTTTGACGAGGTTGCGCTGGCCGATACCGCCACCCGCTACTTCAAGATCAAGGAGACGGTGCCTACCGGCCAGGATGCCGATGGCTCGATCATCTATGATACCCACGAGACAAATGTTACTGTTACGGTGACCGACGACGGCAAAGGCAACCTGGTCTATGCCAAGAATCCTTCCGCCGTCGAAGACTACGACGCCAGCTTCAAGAATACGAAGAAGGGTGCACTGACCATCACCAAGGCGGTGACGGTGGACGGCTCTGCTGAAAAGGCGGTATCCACCAAGCTGGCCGATGGTACCTACAGCTTCACCATCACCGGGCCGAATAGCTACAGCCATACCGGTGAGATCACGGTGACCAATGGCGCTGCGCAGAACAACATCTCGCTGACCGACCTGACTCCCGGCGAATACATCGTCACCGAGGCCACGCCCACCAACGGCACGGCCATCAGCAAGATCAACGCAGCCGCGTCGAGTGTCTACAACACCACGGTGACCGTGCAGCCCAACCAGACTGAGACGGTGGCGTATACCAACGACATTGAAACCGCAAAGCTGACGGTTGAAAAGAAGTGGTTGCTGAACGGTACGCCCGCGACTGAGCCCAAGCAGTTCGACGGTTCGGTCATTTCCGCCATTGAATTCAACCTCTTCCAGAAGAAGAAAGGCGACGTCGATGGTACGCAGTATGGTGGGACCTATACCATCAGCAGTGATAATGGTTGGAAGATCGAGATCGACGTTCCGAAGTACGTGTGGGACGATACGCAACAGAAGAATGTGCTTGTTTCCTACTATTTGCAGGAGACGACGGCACTCGATCACTACAACACCACGATCACCAGCAACAGTGTCACCGTGAGCAAGTCCGATCCGCTGTCTGTTGTAGATAGCGATAAGGATGTAACCATCACCAACAGCCTGTATACCGTCGCCCTGCCCTCCACCGGCGGGGTGGGTACCGGGGTGGTGTATGGCGCGGGCGCGGCGCTGATACTGCTGGCCTTGCTCGGCCTGGTGCTGATGAACCGCAAGAGGAGTCGAGGCACCGGAATTTGATTCGGCTCCGCCGATGGGGCCGCCCTGACGTTACCGCGTCGGGGCAGCCCCGCAAGGCGGAGCAGCGACGGCGTTTCCCGTCGGCCGCGCTCGCACAGGGCGCGGCCAGCGGTGAAATACAACCCCTGCCTGTGTGCGATCTATCAGCTGAAGACCGCGCAGGAGGTCTCTGCCAACGCCGCTGGCGCGGAAAGTCCGGGGCCCTGGTGGGCCGCGGTGGGTTACCTGGAGAATGCGCAATTCTTGCGATAACCAGTTACTTTTTGCGAAAGCACCGTTTACATGAAAATTTTCACATTTGCAGTGAATTTTTTTGATGAGTGGTTAATCATGTGACCGTTGATGTAACCCTTATTTGCTATAATATGGGTGAATCAATGGTGAGGTAGAGCCTCATCTTGCAAACTGGCCGCCCTTCGATGGTGCACACATAGTGAAGGGACTGCCGCAGACAGGCAATGGGTTTTACATTAATCCCTGCTTTCCCGGATGGGGGAGCGCGGGACCATGAAAGGATGTGATGCCAACAACGCGACGTGTCGCACGCCGTCAAGCGCGCCGAACGCCCCCGGGGCCGTGGGCCGCGCGAGGTCGGCAGCTGTCCGGCATCCCTGACCGCACAAGGGCAGGGGGGAGCCGCCCCCGCGGCTGGTGAGGACAGTTACACCACACCCTGGCACGCTGCCAGGGGCAGACAACCTCTGGTAGTTGATTTTTGCTGGGACGTGGCCCTGTTGGTTATCAACCATGCCAACGCATGGACGTCCCACAACGACGACCCATGCCGAGCGCATGGATAATGAAGAAAGGATAAGAAGATATGAAGAACATGAAGAAGATTCTTGCTCTGGTCGTTGCGGTTCTGATGATCGCGGCGATGGTTCCGGCGATGGCCGCTGGACATAGCAGCATCACTATTAATAACGCTGTGAAAGATCATACCTATACTGCGTACAGGATTTTGGCTGGCGACGTTGCCAACGGCAAGCTGAGCAACGTTGATTGGGGTAATGGCATTACTGATGCTGGCAAAACCGCTCTGTATACCAAGTACAATCTGACTGGCGAAAATCAGACTGCGGCCAAGGTTGCTGATGCAATTGGTACTGCTGATGCTGATGCGATTGCGTTCGCCAATACTATTGGTACGAATGTTACCGATGGAACCGCTATCAAGGCTACTGCTGATGGTCAGATCAAGTTTGAGAATTTAGACGATGGCTATTACATGATCGTTGACACTTGGACTGGCGATACCAGTGCTGAGAATGGTAAGGATTACACCTTGGCCCGTTTCATGATTCAGCTGGCTGGCACTGCCACTGTCAACAACAAGGCTGACAAGCCCACCGTTGACAAGGTGATCGTCGAAGACAGCACTGACAAGAAGGAAAACACTGCCCAGATCGGCGATACCGTGAACTACAAGGTTACCTCCAAGGTTCCTCAGTACGACGGTTACAAAGAGTACTACATGGACTTTGAAGATACCATGAGCAAGGGTCTCACCTTCGGCAATGATGTCTCTGTGTCCATTGGTGGTACTACGCTTGCTACTGATGCTTACACTGTTACCACGACTCAGGCTTATGACGCGACCAATGGCACCAAGTTCACCATCCACCTGAAGGATTTCGTGAGCCGTAATTACACTGTAGGCGCTGATATCGTAATCACCTACACCGGTGTTATCAATGACAACGCTGTTATCGGCAATGAGGGCAACCCCAATACCATCAAGCTGAAGTACAGCAACAATCCACTGCACAGCGGCGATGGCACGCCGGATAATCCCGATGAAGACGTTGTTAATGGCGAGACTCCCGAATCCACCGTTAAGACCTTCGTGACCGAGATTCAGCTGGTCAAGATTGACAAGGCTGATACTACTAAGAAGCTGGCTGGTGCTGTTTTCAACGTCAAGGGTTCTACCATCAACAAGGTTCTCGTCACTGGTGATGAGTTTGTTGCGGATGCAACTGGCGATTATTGGAAGTTGAAGGATAACAAGGGTTACACCACCAAGGCTCCCACTGATCTGACCAAGGATCAGTATGATAGCGAAACCCAGAAGTATAAGAAGCAGGCGTATGCTACCTCTTCTGTTCAGGAAACCGCGAATGTTGACTTTGAAGTTGTCTCCGGCAACGACGGCATTATCAAGATCACTGGTCTGAAGGAAGGCACCTATACCTTCACCGAGATTCAGGCTCCCGATGGCTATAACCTGCTGGACGCCCCCATCACTGTGACCGTTTCTTCCAACATCAGCACTAAGGAAGCTACAGCGGCTTTCGCTTGGAGTGCCACCTCTGAAAAGGTTACTGTTACCGATCTGGGCAATGGTAAGTTTGGCTTCAACGTCGAAAACGGCCAGGGCAACACCCTGCCCTCCACCGGCGGCATGGGCACCACGCTGTTCTACATCGGCGGCGGCATCCTGGTTCTGGCTGCTGTGATCCTGCTGGTGACCAAGCGTCGCATGAGCGCCAACGACTAATCCCCCCACCACACATCAATTACCCGAAGGCCCCGGATTTTTCCGGGGTCTTCCTTCGTGCCGGGGCTTGACATTCTCCCCCTCTCGCGCTATAATAAAAACGAAGAGCGAACCACGCACGCTGTTGCTCCTCAAGTTGCTCCTCAACGTTCAAGAATCCTTGGTTTTACCCAAAGCCTCCGTCACTTGCCAGAGTGGCGGTTGCTTTTTTTGCGCTCGTACACAATAATTGTGACGGTATACCTTCCGATGTGGAATGTAATTCGCACGGTCCTCACCTCCTTTCGGAGATGTAGGAGCAACCGCCCTGCGTTTGTATTCGCTCTTCGACCCTTGCGGGCAAATTCATTGTACAATGATATGGGTATGCCTGTCAACCCCTTGGGCGTCACAGGGACAGAGTCATGGGGACATCTTGACGCCCTATAATGCGTCGCATGAGCGCCAACGACTAATCCCCCCACCACACATCAATTACCCCGAAGGCCCCGGATTTTCCGGGGTCTTCCTTCGTGCCGGGGCTTGACATTCTCCCCCTCTCGCGCTATAATAAAAGCGAAGAGCGAACCACGTACGCGGTTGCTCCTCAACGTTCAAGAATCCTTGGTTTTACCCAAAGCCTCCGTCACTTGCCAGAGTGGCGGTTGCTTTTTTTGCGCTCGTACACAATAATTGTG
>CADBVG010000021.1 GCA_902798105.1 uncultured Eubacteriales bacterium | reverse complement strand
TGGAACAAATCCCGCAGGGATTTGCACCACCACCTAAAACCTAACCCCTAAAACCTAATCCCTCAATTCTGATTTATCGAGCCCTGCTCGATAAATCAGGATTTCCCCCTCGGCATGGCGTTTACGCACAGGCCTTCGGCGTCGTGGGCGGCCTCCTTGATGATCTCGGAAACCGTGGGGTGGGGATGGATGACGTTCGCCAGCTGCTCGACGGTGCCGCCCATCTCCAGCACGGCGGCGAGCTCGGCGATCATGTCCGTGGCCCGGGGCGCCATCATCTGGCAGCCCAGCACCTTGCCGTCGGCCTTGTCGGAGATCAGCCGGATCAGGCCGGTGGGCTCGTTCATCACCATGCTGCGGCCGTTTGCGGCCACATTGAAGCTGCCGATGACCACCTCGTGGCCCGCGGCCTTCGCGCTCTCCTCGGTCATGCCTACCCAGGCGATCTCCGGCGAGGTGTAGATGCAGGACGGCACCCGGTCATAGCGCATGGTCCTGTCCTGACCGGCACAGTTCGCCGCGGCCACCATGCCCTGGGCAGAGGCCACGTGGGCCAGCTGGATCTTGCCGGTGATATCGCCGATGGCGTAGACGTCCTTCAAGGCGGTGCGCAGGTGATCGTCCACCTCTATAAATCCCCGGCGGTCCGTCTCCAGGCCGATGGCCTCCAGCCCGCAATCCCGGGTCATCGGCTTGCGGCCCGCGCAGACGATCACCGTGGCGGACTGGCGCTCGTCGGTCACGCCGTCCTTCTCGAAGCGCACGGCGCGGCCCTTCACCACCTCAACCACCTTCGCCCCCAGTATGAACTCCACACCCTTCTTCTTCAGCAGGGCCTTCAGCTTGCCGGTGATCTCCGGGATGCAGCCCGGCAGGATGTCCGGCATCATCTCGATGATGGTCACCTTCTTGCGCAGGGACGCGAACAGCGTGGCAAACTCGATGCCGATCACGCCGCCGCCGATGATGATGGCCGCGCTGGGCAGGTTGGTGGCCGACAGCACATCGTCGCTGGTGTGGGCCGTCTCCATGCCAGGCACCGGGGGCTTCGACGGGGCGCTGCCCATAGCCAGGATCAGCTTGTCGTAGGTGATGCCGCGGCCCGCCACATCCATGGCGTTGGGGCCGGTCAGCCGACCGAAGCCGCGAATGACCTCGACGCCGTGGGCCTTCTCCAGCGTCTCGATGCCCGCGACCAGCTTCTTCACCTTCTCGTCCTTGTAGGCCGCCAGACGGGGGTAGTTCAGGGTCAGCCCGTCGGTGATCAGGCCATAGTCGCCGCCGTTCTTGGCATAATCGTAAATCTCCGCGCCGTGCAGCAGCGCCTTGGTGGGAATGCAGCCCCGGTTCAGACAGGTACCGCCCAACTCCCGGGCCTCCACCAGGGCCGTCTTCAGCCCCAGTTGGGCGCAGCGTATGGCGCATTCGTAGCCGCCCGGCCCGCCGCCGAGCACCGCAACGTCAAATTCATGATTCATGGGAATCCTCCTTGAAGGGTCGGGGGTTATATCGATGTAGGGGCGCCGAATCGGCGCCCCTACATTGCGTCAGTCGATGATTTCGATTATGCCTCGGAGAACATGTCCTTGCCCACGCCGCACAGGGGGCACTCGAAGTCATCAGGTAGGTCGGCAAACGCGGTGCCGGGGGCAATGCCGTTCTCGGGGCTGCCCAGCTCCTCGTCGTATTCCCAGCCGCAAGCGTCGCAAACATACTTTGCCATGGTGTTACCTCCGTTATTCTATTAGGATGTAAAGATATTATACACTATTTTACAGAGGATGGGAAGACCCAGGGAAAAATTTTGGAAAAAATGCGTGCAATGCCGGACATCGTACAATACCACACTGGACCTTGGAGCGTCCCAATGTGAACAGGAACAATCAGAATCTATAATCCGCTTTCTACCCAATCATTATTCTTTCTTCCGGATACTTGGCGACAGCCCTGGCCCGGCTTTGCCTGCGGGCGATGGCCACAGCCAGCGTCAGCGGGCCGACGCGCCCCAGGAACATCATCGGCAGCAGCACGGCACGGCTGACAGGATGCAGGTTTGGCGTGCCGATGGCGGAGACGCCCACAGTGCCCATGGCGCTGGAGCACTCAAAAAGTATGTCGGCCAGGGAAAAACGCCCGTTCTCAATGATCGAGAGGGAAAGCGTTCCAAGCAGCAGCATCGCCAGAAACAGCGCCACCACCGCCAGTGCCCTTCGTAAGGTATCGGCGGAGATCCGGCGGCGGGCGGCGTTGACCTCGTTATCACCCTTCACAACACTGACGATCAGAAGCGTCACCACCGCCACGGTGGTGGTTTTCATGCCGCCGCCCGTGGAAGCCGGGGACGCGCCGATCATCATCAGCAGGCTGCTGAAGAGCTTGGAGCCGTCTGTGAAGGACGCAAGATCGACGGAATTGAAGCCCGCCGTGCGCATGGTGACGGACTGGAAGAAGGCGTCGAGCACATCCAGCCTGCCATGCTCCACAAGCGCATAGAAGACCGTGCCCATAAGCAGCAGCGCCAGCGTGAAGGTGAGCACGATGCGTGTGTGCAGCGACAGGTTCTTCAAGCCCTGTTGATTGCGCAGCACCTCCAGTATGACGGAAAAGCCCAGCCCGCCCAGGACGATCAGCAACGCCACAGTGAGCAGCACCAACGGGTCGGCGGCAAAGCCGGTCAGGCTGGAGAAGTCCCCGAACAGGTCAAAGCCCGCATTGCAAAAGGCGCTGACCGCGTGGAATACGGCGAACCACAATCCGCGTCGAATGCCGTACATCGGAATAAACCGGGTGGCCAGCAGCGCCGCCCCCGCCGCTTCGATGCCCAGCGCCAGCAGCAGGTAGCGCCGCGCCAGGCCGCCGAGGTTGGACAGGGACGCGCCGTTCATGGATTCCCGGATCAACAGCCTGTTCTTGATGGAGATTCGCCGTCCCAGCATCATCATGACCCTGGTGGCGAACACCATGAAGCCCAGGCCGCCGACCTGGATCAGCACGAGCAGCACAGCCTGTCCGAACATGGAGAAGGTCGTGCCGGTGTCCACCGCCACAAGGCCCGTCACGCACACGGCGGAGGTCGCCGTAAACAGGCTGTCAAACAGGCCGATGCTGTGACCATCCTTGGTCGAAAGGGGCAGTGCCAGCAGCAGCGTCCCCAACAGGATGATACCCAGAAAGCCGAACACCAGCCATTCCTCCGCCCGGGGCTCGCGCTTCAGCCCTTCCGGCTTATGCGGCATATTCACGGTGTGTCCTCCGGCCGGACATCCTGCTTCAACATGCGGTAGCCGATGCCGATGTGGGTCTGGATGTAGGGCTGTTTGCCTCCCGTTTGCAGTTTTTTGCGCAGCGTCGCCATGAACACCCGCAGAGAACCCACGTCCGAGGCGGTATAACTGCCCCAGATCTCCTTCAGGATGTAATTATGGGTCAGCACCTTGCCAGTGTTGCGCGCCAGCAGGCACAGCAGACGGTATTCGATGGGCGTCAGGTGAATCTCCCGATCCGCGATATACGCACAGCCCGCGGCATAGTCGACGCGAAGACCGCCGTTTTCATACACGGCGCTCTCGCCGCCAGCAGATGTCTCCGCATTCAGCCGACGCAGCGCCACTCGCAGCCGGGCCAGCAACTCGTCCACAGAGAAGGGCTTGGTCAGGTAGTCGTCCGCGCCCGCGTCCAATGCCTCCACCTTGTCGGCATCCTCGCTGCGGGCGGAGATGACGATGATGGGCATGCCTGTCCAACCGCGCACCTTCCGGATGATGTCCACGCCCTCCATGTCGGGAAGGCCAAGGTCCAGCAGCATCACGGCGGGCTGCTGGGTCGAAGCCTCTATCAGCGCCTCGGCGCCGTTCCGGGCCAGGTGGTAGCGGTAGCCCTGGGTGTCCAGCGTCACCGCCATCAGGCTGCGCACCGCCGCGTCGTCCTCCACCACCAGAATCAACGGTTTATTGTTCATAGCCTTCGACCTCCACGATTGGAAGGGTAAACCAGAATTTAGCGCCGTGGGGCTGGACATTTTCCACGCCGATCTCGCCCCCGTGGGCCTGCACAATGCTCTTGCACAGCGCCAGCCCCAGCCCGATGCCCCGGCGGCTGTCCGGGGATCGCTTCACGCCGGTATAAAACATGTCGAACACCCGGTCCTCGTCGCCGGGCGGCACGCCCTGTCCGTCGTCCTCCACCCGGATCAGCGCCTTGTCTCCCTCTCGTCGAACGCCGACGACGATCCTCGTCCCCTCCGGCGTGTACTTCACCGCGTTGTTCAGAAGGTTCACCAGCACCTGCACGATCAGCCCCGCGTCCATCCGCGCCAGCAGCATTTCCTCCGGCAGATCCGTCACGATTTGCCTGCGAGCGGTATTCCGATCGATGTGCCGCAGGGCTTCCTCCACGGTATCCGCCACCAGTTCCGTCTGCAGGTTCAGCTTCATGGTTCCATTTTCAGTGCGGGTAATGGTCAGCAGGTTCTCCACCAGGCCGTTCAGCCAGATGGCGTCGTCATAAATCGACGTGTAAAGCCGCTTGAGGCTCTCCTCGCTCAGCTGGCCCTGGTTCTCCATCAGGATGGCCGCATTGCCGGAAATGCTGGTCAGGGGCGTGCGCAAATCGTGGGAGATGGAACGCAGCAGGTTGGCCCGAAGTGCCTCCTGCCGTGCACTCTCCTCCATGCGCTGCTTCTCACGGGTCATGTGATCCTTTTCCACCGCCAGGGCGCACTCGTCCAGTATGGAGATCATCAGGTTCTTGCGAAACTCGTCGATGGGCGGACTGTTGTCCGCCCGTATGCCAATGACGGCCCACACCGTCCGCTCGCTGCGCACGGCCATGTACAGGCACTTCACTTCCGGGAACACGCGGGTCGTGCGACCAGCGTGCTTGGCGTTCTGACGCGCCCAGAGCACAGCACGGCGCTCGGCATCCAGGTCGATCCCCGCGAAACCACCGTCCTGCTCTATAGCACAGAATGTCGGCGCGTCAAGGTCCGAGTCATAGCACAGCACGCTGTGCTCCAGCAAGCGGCAGAGCTGCTGCTGCACGACCTCCAGGATCGTCCGCCTGTCATCCGCCTTTTGCAACAGCTGGCTCGTGGACAACAGCACCTCCGTTTGGTAAGCCTTATTCGCTGTCTGGATGGATTGGGCCTTGATACGGCTGGTCAGCGAGCTGGACAACAGCGCCGCCGTGAACATCACCGCGAAGGTGGCAAAATAATCCGGACTGGAACGCAATGAATAGTAGGGCTCGGTGAAGAAGAAGTTGAACACCAGCACTGAGAAAAACGAGGATAGCAGGCTGTAGGTCGAGCCTGTGGTGATAAAGGCCACCGCCAGCACGCCGAGGATATAGATCAGCACCACGTTGGTGATGGCCAGACCTATGGCCGTGAACAGGAAGCCCACGCCGGTACAAATTGCCAGGATCAACGCCGCCTTGGCCAGGTCTACGATGGAGAAGCGTCCCTTTCGGAAAAAGCGGCGCAGTCGAAGCGGCTCCCCGTCGGTGGTCAGCTGATTCGGCACAATGATGATCTCGACATTAGGGGCCAGCTCGTTGAGGCGCGACATCAGCGTCTCCTTCGGCGCAAACAGGCGCTTGAGTTCCGGGCTCTTGCCCAACACGATCTTGGTGATGCCGCTGACCCGGGCATATTCGGCGATGGCAGTGGCAGGATCGTCGCCGTAGATCGTAGTCAGCAACGCACCGTGGCGCTCCGCGAGGGACAGGTGATCATGCACCGCCTGGACGCGGGCATCGTCGTAAAGCTCCGTGTCCTCCACGTAGAGGGCAATCAGTTCCGCGCCCATCGCGTCAGAGAGCGCTGCCGCCCGTCGAATCACATCCGCGTTGGTGGGCGAGGCGGAGACGCACACCAATATCCGCTCGTGTTCCGACACGCGCTTCACCCCTTCTTGCCGTTATTCCGTGTATTATACCACATATCCCATAAAAGGGAAGATAAAATAATCCGGCAACGCATTAAGACGGCATAAAGACGACAAGCGCTTTATGCCGTCTTAATGCTGTAAATGAAGCCTTAATGGCACGTTCATGACACGGATGGTACAATATGCCCCATACAAACCGCAGGAGGGGCACCATGAAGAACATACTGCTGATCGGCCTGGGCCGGTTTGGACGCCACATGGCCCAGAAGCTGCACGACCTGAACCACCAGGTACTCGCCATCGACAAGGACGAGCGCCGGGTGCAGGATGCCATGGTCTACGTTACCAATGCCGAAATCGGCGACGCCGCCGACCCGGCGCTGATCGACGCGCTGGGTGTGGAGGAATTCGACCTGTGCGTCGTCACCATGGGCCACGACCTGCAGGCGTCGCTGGAGATCACGTCACTCTTGAAGAAGCGCGGCGCACCCTTCGTGCTGACCCGTGTGGCCCGTGACGCCCATGCCCAGTTCCTGCTCGCCTGCGGCGCGGACGAGGTGATCTATCCCGAAAAGCAGATGGCGAACTGGGCAGCTGTACGCTACAGCGGCAACCACATCTTTGACTACATCCGTCTCTCGCCGGAATACGCCATCTATGAGACCGAGATCCCCGACAGCTGGATCGGGCACACGGTGGTCGACCTGGCTGTGCGGCAGAAATATCGCCTGAACATACTCGCCATCCGCAAGGACGGCCAGGTTGCGCCCATGCCCGGTCCCGCCCACGAATTCAGCCGCGACGAGCGCGTCATCCTGCTGGGCGGTGAAAAGGACGTGCAGAAGTTCCTGCGGTTCTGACGCAAACGGGAGGTCCCAAACATGACTGATTTCCTGTTGGCACTTGCTTTCGGAGTGGCGCTGCTGTTTGGCTATTGGCTCATGTCGCGACTTGACGATTACCTGGATAAATTGGATAAGCAATAGCCAGGGCACAAGATACTGTTCTTACGGTGGGCTTTTGAACAAAAAAACTGCACCGCAACCCTGACACACATTGTATCAAACTTGCCGTGCAGTTATGGTGGGTCCGACCCTGTCGGCTCCACCAACGGTTTACCGGTCTTCGCGGAAATAGTGCAGCCCCAGGCTCTCTGGGGGCTGGTCTTCCTTCTTCTTGCGCAGGCTGGTCAAAATCAGCACGATGATCGTGACCACGTAGGGCAGCATCTTGAAGATCTCCTGGGTGCTGCGGCCCAGGCCGGGGATGTACAGGTACAATATGTACAGCGCGCCGAACAGCAGCGACCCCCATATGGCGTTCAGCGGACGCCAGCGGGCGAAGATGACCAGCGCCACGGCCAGCCAGCCGCGGTCACCGAAGCCGTTGTTGGTCCAGGTGCCGCCGGAGTACTCCATCACGAAGTACAGCCCGCCCAGCCCACAGATGGCCCCGCCGATGACGGTGGCCAGGTATTTGTACAGCGACACGTTGATGCCCGCTGCGTCGGCGGTGGCGGGGTTTTCGCCCACCGCCCGCAGGCACAGGCCCTGGCGGGTGCGGTTCAGGTACCAGGACAGCACGATGGACACCGCGATGGCGATGTAGGTCAACAGGCCGTAGCTGAACAGCACCTCTCCCACCACCGGAATCTTCGGCAGCACGGGCAGCTCCGTTCTGAAGGCGCTGGCCGTGACCGCGGTGGAAATCTGGCCCACGCCGCCCGCCAGCTTGGAAAGCGAACCGCCGAAGAAGTTGCCCAGGCCCACGCCAAAGGTGGTCAGCGCCAGGCCGGACACGTTCTGGTTGGCCCGCAGAGAGATGGTCAGTACGCTGTAGATCAGCCCGCCCAGGCCGCCCGCCAGCAGCGCCGCCAGCAGCGCCAGCAGGAAGCCCACCGCGGGGTTGGGGGCCTGCGTCGAGCGCTCGTACATGAAGGCCGCGGCCAGGCCGGCGATACCGCCCATGTACATCATGCCGGGCACGCCCAGGTTCAGGTTTCCGGACTTTTCGGTCAGTATTTCGCCGTTGGCCCCGAAGAGTATGCAGATGCCCTGGCGAATGGCGTTTTGCAGGAATGTGATAATTGCTGCCATGGCTCAGCCCTCCCTGTGGCGGTGGCGGAACTCCACCTTGTAGTTGATAAAGAACTCGCAGCCCAGCACGAAGAACAGTATGATGCCGGTGATGATCTCGCTGGCGTTTTCGTTCAGGCTGAACTGGCTGGCGATCTGTATCGCGCCCTTGGCCATGAAGGTCAGCAGGAAGGACACGAGCATCATCGTAAACGTGTTCAGCTTGCTCAGCCACGCCACCACGATGGCGGTGAAGCCGCGTCCCCCGGCCAGTGTGGTGGAAATCGTGTGGCCCGCGCCGCTGACCAGTATGAACCCGGCCAGCCCGCACAGCGCGCCAGAGATGGCCATCGTACGGATGATGACAGTCTTCACGTTGATGCCGGCGTAGCGGGCGGTGTTCACGCTCTGCCCCACGTAGGCGATCTCATAGCCCTGCTTGGAATAGCGCAGGTAGACGTAGATGAACGCCGTGATGGCCACCACGATCACCAGGTTCCAGCCGTAGGTCAGGCCGAACAGCGGCGGAAGCCAGCCGGCCTTGCTGGCGGAATTGATGATGCCCACGCTGTTGGAGCCCGCGGGATTTTCCCAGAACACGATGCAGAAGGACACGATCTGGGTGGCCACGTAGTTCATCATCAGCGTAAACAGCGTCTCGTTGGTGTTCCAGCCGGCCTTGAACAGCGCCGGGATCACGCCCCAGATCATGCCCGCCAACAGCGACGCGCCGATCATCAGCGCAAACAGCACCGGCGCGGGCACCCTGTCACCCAGGTTGATCATCACCGCGGCGGTGGCCGTGGCTCCGATCAGCACCTGGCCCTCGCCGCCCACGTTCCAGAAGCGCATCTTGAATGCCGGGGTGATGGCCACGGCCACCAGCAGCAGCGCCAGCGTATCGCGGATGGTCACCCACAGCCGACGGCTGGAGCCCACCGCGCCGTCGATAATACCTGCGTAGACCTCCATCGGGTTCAGCCCGGTCAGCGCCACGATCACCACGCCGCAGGCCACCAGCGCCAGCGCGATCGCCGCCAGCCGCACCCCAATCCTCAGAAACAGGCTGCTCTCTTGGCGCTTGGATATGTGAAACAGCGGTTCGCGCACGCCATGGTTGTTGTTCGACATCAGCGCTCGCCCCCCTTCCCGGAATGGGTCATCATCATGCCAATCTGCTCCTTGGTGGCGGTGCGCGCGTCCACGACGCCCGTCACCTTGCCGTCACAGAGCACCAGTATCCGGTCGCACAGCGCCAGCAGCACGTCAAGGTCCTCGCCCACGCACAGCACGGCCACGCCCTGCTTTTTCTGCTCGTTCAGCAGCCGGTAGATGGTGTAGGAGGAGTTGATGTCCAGCCCGCGCACCGGATAGGCCACCATCAGCACGATGGGCGCGGAGGCGATCTCGCGCCCCACCAGCACCTTCTGCACGTTGCCGCCGGACAGCTTGCCCACCGGGGTGCTCACGCCCGGGGTCACGACCTGCAGCTCGCTGATGATGTGCTCGGCCAGGGTCTTCGGGCTGCGCCTGTCGGCCCAGAAGAAGCCGCCCTTCCTGTAGCTGCGGATCATCATGTTGTCGATCATGTCCATGGGACCCACCAGGCCCATGCCCAGCCGGTCCTCGGGCACGAAGGACAGCTTGATGCCCAGGCGGCTGATCTCCACGGCGCTGAGCTTGGATATCTCCTGCATGGGCTGGTTCGGCGGGTAGTAGTCGATCTCGCCGGACTCCTTGGGGGTCAGCCCCGCGATGGACTCCAGCAGCTCCCGCTGGCCGCTGCCCGCCACGCCTGCGATGCCCAGGATCTCGCCGCTATAGGCGGTAAAGGAGGCGTGGTTCAGGGTGATGACGCCCTCCGGGTCCACGCAGGTGACGTCCCGCATCACCAGGCGCTTCTGGGGGTCCACCGGGTCGGGCCGGTCGATGTTCAGCGTCACCTTCTTGCCCACCATCATCTCGGTCAGCGATGCCACGGACGCCTCCGCCGTCTCCACGGTGCCCACGTACTTGCCCTTGTGCAGCACGGCCACCCGGTCCGAAAGCTCCAGCACCTCATTGAGCTTGTGGGTGATAATGATGATGGCGTTGCCGGCGTCGCGCATATTGCGCAGCACCGCGAAGAGCGCCTGGGTCTCCTGGGGCGTCAGCACGGCGGTGGGCTCGTCCAGTATCAGTATGTTGGCGCCCCGGTAGAGCATTTTCATGATCTCCACCGTCTGCTTTTCAGACACCGACATCTCGTAGATCTTCTTGAAGGGGTCGATTTCAAAGCCGTACTTCGCCGCCAGCTTGCTGATGCGCGTGGCCACGGCGGTGATGTCCAGCCGCGTGGGGCCCGACAGTCCCAGCACGATGTTCTCCGCCGCGGTCAGCACGTCCACCAGCTTGAAGTGCTGGTGAATCATGCCGATGCCCAGCGGAAAGGCGTCCTTGGGCGAGCGAATGGACACCTCCTCCCCGTGAACGAATATCTGGCCCTCGTCCGGGTAGTAGATTCCCGCGATCATGTTCATCAGCGTGGTCTTGCCGCTCCCATTCTCGCCCAGTATGGCCAATATCTCCCCGCTGCGCACGGAGAGGTTGATGTGGTCGTTGGCGACAACCTTGCCGAACCGTTTGGATATGTTCCGAAGCTCAATGGCGTTCCCGTCCTTCACCCGGCACTCCCCCCATTTGTATTCAAATAAGCGCAAAATAAATGACACGGAAAAACCGCACATTCATTATAACATGCGCAGGAATTGTTCACCTGTCGGGGCGTGATAATTGTATGATAAAATTCTGATTTGTCGGGCAGGGCTCGACAAATCAGAAGTTTTCCCAAATACGTATAGAATCGAAAGGGTATTGACATTCTATGATTAGTGCTGCATAATATCCATGTAAATCATACAAGGAGGGTTTATTAATGGGCAAACTCGATGGAAAAGTGGCAATCATCACCGGCTCCACCTCGGGCATGGGCCGGGACACCGCGTACCTGTTCGCAAAGGAGGGCGCGAAGGTAGTCGTGACCGGGCGCAACGAGGCGCGGGCCAAGGCCGTGGTGGACAAGATCAAAGCCGAGGGCGGCGAAGCAATGTACGTGATCGCCGACACCAGCGACCTGGAGGCGCCCCAGAAGATTTTCGACGCCACCATGGCGGCCTACGGCACCGTGGACGTGCTGTTCAACAACGCCGGTATGCTGAGCCTGAAGCCGATACTGGACTGCTCGCTGGAGGAGTTCCAGCGGGTGATGACGGTGAACGTCACCTCGGCGTTCCTGCTGACCAAGCTGTGCGCCCCGGTCATGAAGGCCAAGGGTGAGGGGCACATCATCAACACCTCCTCCGTGGCGGGCTGCGCGGCCCACTGGGGCCCGGTGGCCTACTGCACCAGCAAGCACGCCATGAACGGCCTGACCAAGTCCATGGCGCTGGAACTGGGGCCGGAGATTCACGTCAACGGCATACAGCCCGGCGCGATCCTCACCGCCATGCTGGACGAGGCGGGCGGCGAGGCGGCCATGGGCTTCATGAAGGACCGCTCCCCGCTGCACCGCGTGGCCCAGGGCAGCGAAATCGCCACCGTGGCGCTGTTCCTGGCGACGAAGGATTCCTCCTTCATCGACGGCCAGCTGATCCGCGTGGACGGCGGCGTGGACATCTGATCGAAGGGTATAAAAGACACCTCAGTGGCAATGGTCCCGAGGTGTCTTTTTCTATTCATCAAACAGGTCTGAATGCGTTCCCGTTCGGTTCGCAACAAGTACCAGCCGGTCCTTTTCTATCCGATACATCAGCAGCCAGTCAGGCTGGATGTGGCATTCGTGGTATCCCTCATGCTCCCCGTCAGCGGATGATCCCTGTAGCGCGGTTCAAGGGGGCACCTGACAGCAAGGCGTCGATGACATCGCCAAGCAATTTCATATTATAGCCGCGCTTTTTCACCCGCCTGTAATCCCTGCGAAACTGCGTGGTCGTCTCCAGGGTTATCATTGGTCGCCTTCCTCCGCGTCCAGTTCATCGAACAATTCCCCGGCCGAAGCATAGCACCTGGCCCGAACCCGACCCGACAGGATGTCCTCCGTCTCGCGCATGGCCGCCATCGTGGCAGCATTGGGCTGGCGCATGTCAAAGGGCAAGCCACCCTCCATGACGGACTTGCGCAAAAAATGTTTACCGCATCCGTCAGCGTGATGCCGAAGCTCTGATAAATCTGCTCCGCCTGGGATTTCACGACGGGGTCCGTGCGTATGTTCAGCGTCGCGGTCTTGGCCATAACACCACTCCTGCCACTACAATCATATGCGATTGAATTGTCATTGTCAACACATCATGCATATAAATACACGGCAAACGCATGAGTTACAATGTTGAAATAGATCGTAAGAAAAATGACATATCTCAAGGGGGAAACGGACATTTCAGCGTATTTCTTCAAAAACTCTGCAACCTGAATAGCAGTAGTAAATACACGTAAATTTCGAATATATCACCTCTGTCATCTCTCTGTAACACTCTGTTAACTCATGCGTTTACCGTGCATATAAATAAAAAAGAGATGCTCTTAAATTGAGCATCTCAATAATATTACGCTTCCCTGCCCAGCCGGAACGCCTTTTTGTTCAGCTCCAGGAACTTCGGGGGTACGGTCTCCTCGATGGCCTTGAGCCAGGCTTCCTCGGGGATGTCCATGCGCTTGGACAGCACGCCGATCAGCACCACGTTCACGGCCTTGGGGCTGCCGGCCTGCTCGGCCAGCTTCAGCGCGTCCACGGCCTGTACGTCGGCCATCGCGGACAGCTTTTCCACAATACCCTCGGGATATGCCATCGCGCCGGTGATCACCGGCATGGGCCAGGTCTTCTGGGTGTTGGTAATCAGATGGCCGCCCTGCTTCAGGTAGGAAATCCACCGGGCGGACTCCAGGATCTCAAAGGACAGGATGTAGTCCGCCTCGCCCTGGTCCACGATGGGCGAATACACCACATCGCCGTACTTCACGTAGGTCACCACGCTGCCGCCCCGCTGGGACATGCCGTGCACCTCGGACAGCTTCACGTCGCAGCCCTGGGCGATCAGCACGTTGCCCAACAGCTTCGAGGCCAGCAGCGTGCCCTGGCCGCCCACGCCGACGATCATGATGGAAGTAGTCATTTCGCGGCACCTCCTTCAAAGGCTCCAAACTTGCACATCTGCTCGCACAGGCCGCAACCCACGCACAGGGTGGGGTCGATGCTGGCCTTCTTGTCCACAAACCGAATCGCCGGACAGCCGATCTTCATGCAGCTGCGGCAGCCCTTGCACTTTTCGGGGTCGATGGACAGCGCCGGTTTGGCTTTTACATACTTCAAGAGCTGACAGGGCCTGCGCACGATGATGACGCTGGCGGCGTCCGCAGCGATTTCCTCTTTGATCGCTTCCTCGGTAGCGGCCATGTCCTGGGGGTCCACCACCCGCACCCGCTGGATGCCGGCGGCGCGACAGACGTCCTCGATCTTGATAGGATAGGTCGGTTCGTTTTGCAGCGTCAGGCCCGTGGTGGGGTTCTGCTGGTGGCCGGTCATGCCGGTGATGGAATTGTCCAGTACCAGCACTGTGGCGATGGACTTGTTGTAGGCCAGGTTCACCACGCCGGTGATGCCGGAGTGCATGAAGGTGCTGTCGCCAATGACGGCCACGGTGTGTTGCGCCGCTTCATCGCCCAGCATCTTCGTGTAGCCGTGGGCCATGCCGATGGAGGCGCCCATGCACAGCACCGAATCCACCGCGTTCAACGGCGCGCCGCTGCCCAGGGTGTAGCAGCCGATGTCGCCCAGCACAGTCAGCTTCAGCTTGGAAAGCACCGTGAACAGCCCGCGATGGGGACAGCCGGGGCACATCACCGGCGGGCGGCCGGGCACGGTTTCGTCATAGCCCTTGAACGTGGGCAGCGCCGCGCCCAGGGCCTTGCGGATCCTGTTCTGGGACAACTCGCCCAGGTAGCCGAACAGGTCCTTGCCGCCGTCCACGCGGATGCCGTGCGCGCGCATGTGGCCCTCGATCACGCCGTCCAGCTCCTCCTCCACAATCAGGCGCTCCACCTTCGCGGCGAAATCACTGAGCAGCTTGACGGGCAGCGGGTTCACCAGGCCCAGCTTCAGCACGCTGGCCTCGGGGAAGGCTTCCTTCACGTACAGGTAACAGGTGCCGGAGGTGACAAAGCCAATGGCGGTGTCCCCCATCTCCACCCGGTTCAGGTCGGTGGTCTCGGCGAAGGCCCGCAGGGCCTCCATGCGCTTTTCGACCTCCACGTGGCGCTTCACGGCGTTGGCCGGAGCCGCCACGTACTTCTGGGGGTTGCGTTCGTAGGGCTTCAGGGCGTGCTCGTCCCGATCGTGCAGCTCCACCAGGCACTGGCTGTGGGCCACGCGGGTGCAGGTGCGCAGCACCGCGGGGGTGTCGAACTTTTCAGAGATATCATAGGCCGCCTTCACGAAGTCCCGGCACTCCCGGGAATCCGAGGGCTCCACCATGGGCAGCTTCGACGCGATGGCGTAGTGGCGGCTGTCCTGCTCGTTTTGGCTGGAATGCATACCCGGATCGTCGGCCACGCACACCACCAGGCCACCATTCACACCGGTGTATGAGGCGGTAAACAGCGGGTCGGCGGCCACGTTGAAGCCCACGTGCTTCATGGCGCAGAAGCTGCGCGCCCCGGCCAGGCTCGCGCCCACGGCGGACTCCGCCGCCACCTTCTCGTTGGGGGCCCACTCGGCGTAGATCTCATCGTACAGGGCCGCCTGCTCGGTGATCTCGGTGGACGGCGTGCCCGGATAGGACGACACGAACCGGCATCCCGCCTCGTACAGCCCGCGGGCCACCGCCTGGTTGCCCAGCATCAGTTTCTTCATGTTATATACTCCCTTTCAAATTGGGTTGTAATCTATCCCACAGTGTTCCCCTCGGCCGCGGTCCCGTCCTGCGCCTCCTCCGGCGCTTCGGTAGGCGCGGTGACGGTGCCGTACAGGCGCTGCTGGAAGGCGACGTCCGCGATTCCGGTCTCCTCCATGCCGAAGGCCGCCTGGGCCTTCTTCACGGCTTCCACCATCATCGGGCCGTAGCCGCCGTCCGCCTTGCCGCTGTAGTAGCCCTGTTCGCGCAGGGTCAGCTGCAGCTTCACCACGGCGTCGCCCTTGCTGCCCTTTTGCAGCACGATATAGCCGGTGCCGTTGGCGGCTTCCGCGGTGCCTGTGTCAGTGACATCGGCAAAGGCCCGCCGCTGGAATTCACTGGTAGCGACGCCGGTCTGTTCCATGCCGAAATCCACCTGGGCCTTCTTCACGGCGGCCACCATCTTCGGGCCATAGCCGCCGTCCGCCTTGCCGGTGTAGTAACCCAGCTCCGCCAGGCGCTTCTGCAGCCGCACCACGGCGTCGCCCTTGCTGCCCTCGCTGAGGGTCACATACTCCGTCGCTTCACCCACATTGGGCGCGGCGCCCTCGTATAGCTTCTGCTGGAAGGCGTTGTCGGCAATGCCGTTCTGCTCCATGCCGAAGGCCGCCTGGGCCGCCTTGATGGCGTCCTCGGTCTTCTGGCCGAAGGTGCCGTCGGGGGTGGCGCTGAGATAGCCCAGTTCCGCCAGCCGGTTTTGCAGGTTCAGCACGTCGTCGCTGACAAGGCCGCGCTGCAACACCGGGTAGATGATCTCGGGCTCGGGATCGGGCTTGTCGCTCTCCAGCTCGAACAGTATCATCTGGGTCTGGCCGTTCTTGTAGGTGGTGATCACCAGGTACTTCATGTCTTCGCCTTCGGTGGGATAGGCAAAGCGCTTGTAGAAGGTGGTGGGGGTGTTGGGGGCGATGGAAATGCCGTACTTGCCGTCGATCTCGGCGTCCATCAGCTGGTAGCCGTGCTCCACGGTTTCGCCCGATTCGCTGCGCAGGCTGACATCCACCACGTTCTGGGGAATGATTGTGGTGTTGCCGATGTAGTCGATCAGGGTCAGTTCAAAGCTCGCGCCCGCCTCGTCGCCCTGCATCTTGTATTGGGAGGCGTACTTCTCGGCATAGTCCGTGGGGCGCATGTATTTCTTCATGGTTTGGGTGAAGCAGACGGTTTCATAGGGCTCGCTGGAGGCCTCCACACGGGCGTTGCCGTCAGCGTCGATCTCGGTAGTATAAGTGAAGCTCTCGCCATAGGGCACGATCGCCACCACCTGGGGCCCATAGCCCAGGTCCCGGGTCTCCGGCGCAGGCGCTTCGCCGCCCTGCTCCGGGGCCTCCGTCTCCGCGGCTTCCGTGGTTTCCGGCACTGCCGCGGCCTCTTCGGTTTCCGCGCTGACAGCGTCCGCTTCCTCGGTGTCCTGCGCCGCCTGCTCGTCGCCGGCCTGCGGCGTGGCCTCGGGTTCGGCGTCCTCCTCGCCCGCCTCGGGCTGCTGTGCCTCGGCGCTATCCCCGGCTTCATTCGCCTGGGGCTCCAGCCGGTCGCCCGGAGCGATCAACCTGTCGCCTTCGCCCGCGTCCTGCCCTTCGTCGGGCGCGTCGGCATCCTCGGTCAGTTCACGGGAATCGACCTCGGGGAAGGCGTCCTGCTCGGCGCCGGTGTCCGCCTGGTCCTCCCCCGCATCGGGGAAGATGTCGTCGTCCTCATCGGAAGGCTGGCCATCGTCGGACATGGCCCAGGCCTCAGGCGTTGCCTGCGGCGCGAGGGTCACCTGGGCGTCGGTGGGCTCAGGCGTATTCACCTGGAGCGTAGCGGCTACGTCCAGCGTCCTGCCCACATACCAGCGGTGGGCAAACACGCCCGCCACAGTTCCGAGTATGAAAAATATGATGATCGCGGCGGTCAGTCGCCTGCGATACTGGGTACGCATGCGCCGCACGCGGGCCTTCATGGCCGCGGTTTGCTTCGGGGAATAATCTTCTTGCTTCATATCCGCCAATACCTCCTGATGGTGACAGTGATATTTACTATCATTATAATCTCTGCGCCGGACAGCCGCAAGCGGCAACAGTGTCCCAACAGCTAAAAACTCTTGATGAAATTATGACCTGATCAGGAACAAATGGTTATAATTATGCACTATATCCCAATTTCCCCCTCCGGGGCCAGGGCCTGGACCTCGGGCAGGTCTGCCAAGGTCTCCATGCCGAAATGTTGCAGGAACTTGTCGGTGGTGCCATACAAGATCGGGCGTCCCAGGGTCTCCCGACGGCCCTGCTCCTCGATGAAGCCCTTGTTCAGCAGGCTCTGCACCGAATAGTCGCACTTCACGCCACGCACGGCCTCAATGTCGCCCTTGGTGACGGGCTGGCGATAGGCGATAATGGACAGCGTCTCCAGTACTGCCTGGGAGAGGGGCTGCTTTTGCAGCGGCTGCAAGAAATCCTCTACCTGCCGGGCGTACTTGGGGCAGATGGACAAAAACACTGTCTCGCCGCTGCGGTTCAACTGTATGCCCCGGTTCTCCAGGGCCAGGTGGTCCCCCAGCTCGGCCAGCGCCCCGTTCAGCTCCGATACCGTCAGGTTCATGGCGTGGGCCAACGCGTCAACCCGCACGGGGTCGCCCGAAACAAACAGTATCGCCTCGATGATCGCCGTAAGATTCTCCATGCCGCAGCAATCCTTCCCAATTGTCGTGTCGAATTATTCTATCATATTATTGTGCAGCAATCAAGCCACGGGGGTAAAATGTGACCAAAATTGGCAATCTGGGCATTTGTTTCACATTTATTACACATCTATTGAAATGTATTACAAACTGATATATAATCTCTGCTGAACACGAAATATTTATGCCTGTTTGGCCTACAAAAGGCCCGATAGGGCAACGAACAAGAGGCAGATCAATGCGAAAGTGGATTGCGATCATCGCCGTGACGGCGCTGTTGGCGTGCGCGCTGGTTCCCGGCGTCAGCTTTACCGAGGACCGGAACACGGTCCTGCTGGCACGGGCGATCTATGCCCTGGCGCGGGACGCCTCCTACGACGCGAAGCTGGCCATCGGCACGGTGGCCATGAACCGCATGGAAAGCGTCTGGTTTGACGACACCCTGGACGGTGTACTGAACGAGCAGCACCAGTTCCCCATCGGCAACCGCTACGACGCCGACAGCCTGGCTGCGGCCCATGAGGTGCTGTCCGGTCGCCGCACGCTGGGCGCTGACGCCCTGTACTACCAGACTCCTGCCGCCTCCCAGCCCAGGAGCGACAAGCCCATCGCGGAAGTGGAAGGATTCAGGTTCTATGATTGTTGATGGCATCCACCAGAAAAACGCCCGGAAGGGCGTTTTTTGTTGGGGGTGGAGGGGCAAATTCTGATTTGTCGCCCTGCGACAAATCAGAATTTACCATACTCCCCCGTCCTGCTGAGCTCCACGCCGTCGCGGTCCGCCTGGGCCACGCAGAACGAATCAAACTCAACGTTGTCCTCGACCGGGGCGACAATGTGCCCGGAATCGACGAATACAGTATCCAGAGCCTGGTCGCCGGCGATAATTTTGCTGAATTCTGTGAAGTTTTCGCCGGTCACCAGCAGCCGATGGTACTCCCGAATGGCATCGTTGATGGCGATGGTCCGGCTGCCCATGCGCATGTCGGTGCGCTGATAGGGGAATTCGCCCTCAAAGGCCTGGCGGTCGCCGTAGAGCATGTCGTACTCCAGCAGCTCCAGCTTGGAAAGGTACTCCTCCCCGGTGTCGCCGGGGTCGGCGGACTGGTGCAGCTTCGTCACCACGCCGCCGGAGAATCCCAGCTGCTTGAGCAGGTTGGCGTTCAGGCGGTATGCCTCCAGGTCCGGAGCATCGAACTTACCGCCGAAGTTGTTCCAAATCACATAGCGGCTGGCATAGACGCTACCGGTGGTGAGCATGTCGTTCTCCAGCTCCAGGGCGGGCAGGTGATCGCCGTAGGCCACCACGATGGTAGGCTCGTCGAAGCGCAGCAATGCCAGCGTCAGTTCCCGCAGGAAGCGGTCCGTGCCCGGCAGGGCGTTGACAAAGTTCTGGAAGGGCGCCAGCGGGATCTGCTCCGGCAGGGCCTGCACCTCGATGTCCCCGGGCTTGGGCTCATAGGTCTCCGCGTACTTGCCGTGAGTCTCCACCGCAATGCAGAACACCAGGTCGCGGGCCTCGGTGGTATCCAGCGCCGTCAGGATCTCCTCGGTCAGGCATGCGTCCTTTGCCCAGCCCACCGGGGTGTACTTCACGTCCTTCATATACTCCAGCGACACAAACCGGTCAAAGCCCAGGTTTGGATAGACGGCGTTGCGGCTGTAGAAGGTGGCCCGGTTGTTGTGCATGGCCGTAGCGGCGTAGCCGTAGTCCTTCAGGTTGTAGCACATCGTCTCGCAGGTGGTGTTTTGCAGGATCGTATTGTATGGGTATTCCCCCGCCCCGAAGAAATCCAAGTCAAGGCCTGAGATCACCTCAAACTCGGTGTTGGCCGTGCCGCCGCCGATGGTGGGCACGTATAGCAGCCCGCTGGGGAAGCGGTCGCACAGGCGGTTGAACCAGGGCGTGGGATCGGCGGAATACCTGCCGCCCTTGATGGTGCCCACGTCGAAGAAGGATTCCAGCTGCACGAACACGATGTTCGGGTGGGCCAGGTTGTCGTCCTCGTCAAAAACGGGATACACCAGCTCGGTGGTGTCCTCCTCGGCGATCTCGTCCAATATGCCGGTCACGGTGTCAGAGGAATAGGCCTGCGGGCGGGAAATACCCTGCTGGCCGAAGGTGAACACAAAGCAGGTGGCGAAGCCGTAGTCGTTGTAGGCGTCCACCAGGCTGTCGAAGTGACGCGGGAAGGCGCCCGACCGCAGGCCCAGCGCCGCCACCATGGCCGTCAGCAACACAAAGCCCACGAAGACCGCCAGCGACATCGGCAGGTTGTAGTGGGTGCGGCGTTTCATACGGCTGAACAGGGCGATTACCAGCAGTATCGCCCCGAAGCCGGTGGCAAACATCAGTATAATCTGGGGCCAGGTGTAATAGATGGTGATCAGCGAGAAGGCATCCTTGATCATCAGGATATCCACCGAGCAGAAGGGCTGGGTGCGGTCCTTGATGACGATGTACTGCACAATGCCCAGCACGATCCACAGTATGGCCGTGGTGGCCAGCACCGCCCGCCGCCGGTGGAACAGCTCGGAGAACACCAGCGTGGTCAGCACGATCAGCACGTTGTACAGGAAATAGCCGGGGCGCTGGGTGATGAACTGGAACAGCCGGGCGACCGATAGCCCCCGGTTGCACAGCTCCAGCACCAGCGTCAACGCCAAAGCAAGCACCGGCAGGAAGATCACCCTGGATCTCACGCTGCCGGCTTCAGTTTTGATTTCCCGCGCTCCCGAGGGGCGCTTCAGAAATTTAAGCATGATATACCTCGGTTGGTTGAGTATATTCTGATTTATCGGACTGACCCTTCCGCCTCGCTAACGGTGCCGCGTTGGACAATCTACGATTGCCAACGCCGACGGTTTCGCCTTTCAGGCGAAACCGGCAAACCGATGGTTGGCCGCCTTGCTCGCGCCGTCCATGGGCCTACCGGCCCTGGAGGTAATGGCGGGGGAAGCAGTTCCCCCGCCATATTCACCACGTATCGCTGCCGTCGCCCGGGATAACCTTCTCCATGGCGGCGATGGCGCATTCGATCATGTCGTCGTCGGGCTCGCGGGTGGTGATGTGCTGCAGCCACTTGCCCGGGGCGGAGATGATGCGGGTAAACAGGTTGTCCGCACGGCCCGCCAGCTTGATCAGCTCATAGCCCACGCCCACCACGATGGGGAAGGTGAGCAGCTTGACCGCCGTGCGCAGCAGCACGTTGTCGATGCGGATGAACATGGACACGATGATGCCCACGATCAGCATCAGCACCATGAACGAGGTGCCGCAGCGGGGATGGAATCGGGTCTGGGGCCGCACGTTCTCCACCGTCAGGGGCAGGCCTTTCTCGTAGCAAAAGATGGTCTTATGCTCGGCGCCGTGGTACATGTAGGTGCGGCGGATGTCCTTCATCAGCGAGGTCGCCCACACGTAGCCCACGAACAGCACGATGCGCATGACGCCTGCGAAGCACGCGCGCAGGTAGTAATTCGCGGCCACCCCCGGCGCGGCGGCGGTGATCCACTTCCACAGCTGTTCCGGCAGCCACACGAACAGCCCCAGCGCCAGCGCGATGGCCAGCACCGTCGCGATGGGCATCATCAATTTTTCGAAGATCTTATCCCAGGTGGAGGGCTCCTTCTTCTTCTCGCCCTCCTCTTCCTCGATGCCCGACAGCTCCGCCGAGCGCATCAGGCACTTGTAGCCAAAGGACAGCGAATCGATCATGTTGAATATGCCCCGGATGAAGGGCAGCTTGAACAGCTTCGCCCGGTCCTGCCCCTTGGTGGGGTATTCCTCCAGGGTGATTTGCTTTGTATTGACATTGCGGACCGCCATGGCCGTAACCTTCGGGCCACGCATCATAATGCCCTCGATCAGCGCCTGGCCGCCGATGCTCGTCTTCTTTGTCGCCATTGGTATGTTCCTTTCCGAATGGGCAAACCCATTGTATCAATTTCTATACTATTATACACCGCTTTTATCGGATGTCAAATGAATTATAAGCGCGCAATATTGACTGAGTATGAACAAATTAGATTAAGCTAACATAAAATCTGATGCCATCCCTACCTTCGTCCCGCCACGGCAGCGCACACCGTGTTGATCAGCATGGCCGTCAGCACCGCGTACAGCAGCCCCGGCACCTCGAATCCCCTGACCATGTAGCCGCAGCCATACAGCAGACCCACGTCGATGACCATGCCGAACAGCCCGAAGGTCAGGCAACCCAGCGGCGCAAATACCATCCGCAGCGCCGGACGCAGCACAATGTGGGCCAGCCCCAGCAGGGCCCCCGTCACCAGGGCGGGCTTGACCTGCTCAAAGGTGATTGTAGTGCCGTAATAGCCCATCAGCGCTGCCACCGCAGGCACCGACAGCGTGCAGGCCAGGAAAATGACCGTCCAGCTTCCGCCGTGTTTCTTCTTCATCCTTCAAGCTCCTCAAACCAGGTTTCGATTTCCCCGCTGAATGGTCGCCACGCCCCGGCTTCGGGGGGCGTTGCCGAAAAGCGCATGGGTTCGCGGCGTGTGGGATGCTCCAGCGCCAGCGACGCCGCCCACAGCGCGATCTGCTGGCCCGGCCTTCCCCCGCCATAGCGGGCGTCACCCCAGAGCGGGAAGCCAGCGTGGGCGTGCTGCACCCGGATCTGGTGGGCCCGTCCGGTGTACAGCGTGACCTCGGCAAGGGTCAGCCCCTCCCGGGCGGCCACCGGCCGCGTGCGCAGCCTGGCCAGCTTGGCCCCGGGCGTATCAGGGCTGACTACCCGGACCATGCCGGTGTGTCCATCCTTGAGCAGGTAGTCCTCGAGGGTCAATGCCCCGGACATATCTCCCTGCAATACCGCCAGGTAGCGCTTATCCTGCTCATGGGACGCGAAGGCCGCCGACAGTCGCGCCGCCGCCTTGGACGTGCGGGCCAGCACCATCACCCCGCCCACAGGCCGGTCCAGCCGGTGCACCAGGCCCAGGTAGACATTCCCCGGCTTTTGATATTTATTGCCAATGTAGCGCTTCATTATGCTCAGCAGGTCGTCGTCCCCCGAGCTGTCCGCCTGAACGGGCAGGTTCGGCGGCTTCACCACCGCAAGCAGGTGATTGTCCTCGTACAACACGTCGATGACAAATTTCCCCGCATGCACCCGGTCGATCATAGATTTTCACCCTTTCATTCCAACAAGATTGTATCACTTTTCCGGGAGGATGGCAAATTCTGATTTGTCGGGGAGCGACAAATCAGAATTTGAGTGGCTAGTGGCTAGTGATCAGTGGCTAGTGAATGAAGGCGTTGGAACTTCTGCCGTTTCCCTTGAATCAAACAAATCCCGTAGGGATTTGTACCACCACTAGTCACTAGCCACTAGCCACTAATCACTCAATTCAGATTTGTCGCCCCAGCGACAAATCTGAATTTCCCGTTGCAACTGAACCCAAAATGTATTACAATAGATAGTGGATATTTATGAGAGGCAAGAAACGCCCATGATACGATCAATCGCTATTGCCCCGCCCGACAGCGAAGGCGGCGCGGCGGTGGCGATCGAACAATACAGTACCGGCAGTATGAAAGAATAACGATATCAACCCAGGAGGAATCGCCATGGTTTCCGAAGCTGATTTTGTCAAATCCCTTGGCCTGACCCGCGTGATGGCCACCGATGCCAAGACGCTGAACATCGAGGTCAGCAACACCAACCGCCCGGGCATGCAATTTGCCAACTACTGGGACTTCTTCCCCTACGAGCGGCCCCAACTGCTGGGCAAGGTGGAGATGACCTACCTGTCCCAGCTGGACGAGCTGACCCGCCGTGAGCGGTTGCAAAAGTACTTCAACTATCCCCTGCCCTGCATCATCATCTGCCGCGGCTACCCCTGCTTTGACGAGATGCTGGTGATGGGCATGGCCCGGAAGATCCCCATCTATTCCACCAACAAGGAGACCACCCAGTTCGAGCTGGACCTGATTGCCTACCTGCGCGACCGGCTGGCCCCCCGGGAGACCCGCCACGGCGTGCTGGTGAACGTGTTCGGCGCGGGCCTGCTGATCACCGGCAACAGCGGCGTGGGCAAGAGCGAGGCGGCGCTGGAGCTGGTCAAGCGCGGCCACCAGCTGGTGGCCGACGACGTGGTGGACATCCGCCGCGTGGAAGACAACCGCCTGATCGGCGAGGCGCCGGAATTGGTTCGCCACTTCATGGAGATCCGCGGCGTGGGCATCATTGACGTGTCCACCATGTACGGCGCGGGCGCGATCATGCGCAGCAAGCACATCGACATGGTCATTCACCTGGAGCTGTGGCAGTCGGACAAGGAGTATGACCGCCTGGGCCTGACGGACAACTACATTGACATACTGGGCGTGAAGGTGCCCAGCTTGCTGCTGCCCATCCATCCAGGCCGCAACCTGGCCGTGGTGCTGGAGGTGGCCGCCCGCAACCTGCGCCTGAAGCAGATGGGTTACAACGCCGCCAACGAGCTGACCCGCCGCCACATGGCGCGTTTCCAGAACAATCTGGAGGAGTAAAACCCGATTATATAAAACGGAGGTAATCACTATGCTTTACATCGGCATTGACGTCGGCGGCATGTCCATCAAGGCAGGGCTTGTGGACGAGGAAGGCAACATACTCTTCAAGCACAGCTGCCCCACCGGCGTGGAGCGCGGCTATGGCGCGGTGATCCGCGATATCGCCCAGCTGGGCCTTTCCACCGTAGAAAAGAGCGGCCACAGCATGGACGAGGTCAAGGCCATCGGCATCGGCATACCGGGCATCATGGACCAACGCACCGGCATCGTGCCCTTCTGCACCAACCTGGCCTGGCACGACGTGCCCATCATTGAGGAGATGAAGCAGTACACCGACCTGCCCGTGTACGTGGACAACGACGCCACCGTGGCGGGCCTGGCCGAATCGGTGAAGGGCGTCTCCGCCGGCACAAAGGACAGCGTATTCGTCACCTTGGGCACCGGCGTGGGCGGCGGCGTCATCATGAACGGCAAGGTGTTCTCCGGCGCCCACGGCGTGGCCTCGGAGATCGGCCACATGGTCACCGTGGCGGGCGGCCTGCCCTGCACCTGCGGCAAGCGGGGCTGCTGGGAGCGCTACGCCAGCGCCACCGCGCTGATCCGCGCCGGGCGGGTGCTGTGCGCCGAGAAGCCCAACTGCCCGCTGATGAAGGCCGTGGACGGCGATATCCGCACCATCACCGCCAAGGACGTGATCGACCTGGCCATGGAGGGCGATGAGGACTGCACGAAGATCTTTGAAAACTACATCTACCACCTGGTGGTAGGCCTGACGAACCTGATCAACGTCTACGACCCCGAGGTCATCGTGCTGGGCGGTGGCGTCTCCCACTGCGGCGATTTCCTGCTCAACGCCGTGCGTTCGCTGCTGCCGAAGTACGTATTCTTCAAGACCATGCCCTACGCCCGGGTAGAGCTGGCGAAGCTAACCAACGACGCCGGCATCATCGGCGCGGCAATGCTGGGCCGGTAAAACCGACTGTTGATTGCTGCCGCGTTCCCTGCCCGCATTTTCCGCGCCACTGATTCAAGCGCGGAAAATGCGCGTTCATCAATAACTGAAATCTGGAGAAAAACATGCGCGCATACGAACGTTTTTTGAACTACATCCAATACGACACCGCCTCTGACGCGAACAGCCACACCTGCCCCAGCACCGAAAAGCAGCTGGTCCTGGGGCGGGCGCTGGCAGATGAGATGAGAGCCATGGGCATTGCCGACGCCCGCATCGACGAACACGGCTACGTCTACGGCAGCATCCCCGCGAACACGGAAGGCCTGCCCGCCATCGGGCTGATCTCCCATATGGACGTGGTGGATTGCGTACCCAGTGCCCCGATGAACGCCTCAATCATCGAAAACTACGACGGCGGTCCGGTGACGCTGAAAAACGGCCTGGTGCTGGACCCGGCGGTCTTCCCCGAGGTGGCCGGTGCCAGGGGCAAGCGCCTGATCGTCACCGACGGCAACACCTCCCTGGGCGCGGACGACAAGGCCGGCGTGTCTGAGATCATGACCGCCTGCGAGCGCTTGCTCTCCGATCCAACGCTGAAGCACGGCAAAATCTGCATCGGCTTCACTCCCGACGAGGAAATCGGTCGGGGCGCGAACCTGTTCGACGTGCAGGGCTTCGGCGCGGACTTCGCCTATACCGTGGACGGCGGCGTGGTAGGCGACATCAACTATGAAAACTTCAACGCCGCCGCGGGCATGGTCACGGTCCACGGCCGCAGCGTCCACCCCGGCAGCGCCAAGAACATCATGGTCAACGCCTCGGTGGTGGCCATGGAGTTTGCCTCGATGCTGCCGCCCCAGGAGCGCCCGGAGCACACTGAAGGTCGGGAGGGCTTCTATCACCTGGTCGACATGAAGGGCCAGGAGGACCTGGCCACGCTACAGTACATCATCCGCGACCACGACAGGGCGAAGTTCGAATCCCGCAAGGCCCGCTTCGCCGCCATCGCCGATTACCTGAACGGCAAGTACGGCCCCGGCACGGTGGAGGTCGCCATACGGGATTCCTACTTCAACATGCGCCAGATCATAGAGGGCCGCATGGACATCGTGCAGCGGGCCCTGGACGCCTATCGAGCCGTGGGCGTGGAACCGCTGATCTCCCCCATCCGCGGTGGCACCGACGGCGCCACACTGACCTTCAAGGGCCTGCCGTGCCCAAATATCGGCACTGGCGGCATGAACTTCCACGGTCGGTTCGAGTGCATCGCGGTAGAGGACATGGACAAGATGACTGACATGCTGGTGCGGTTGGTTACGGAATAGAGGATCAGAGGTTATATGATGAACAACACCCCTTCAAAGAAAGTCAGCCGGATCACCGCGGCGGTGCTGACGGTGGCCTTCCTAGGCTTCATATTCGTCGCCTTTTTCTCGATGGTGACCGGCAACACCCACGAGCTGGCCCACTCGGTGCAGATGACCTCTGACCTGAAGAAGACCCTGCCCAAGCACCCCAACCGCCTGGACCGGCTCTCTGCCCGCATCAACGGCTTCACCTCAACGATCTCCGAGATCATGTGGCACAAGGACGAGATGGGCTACATCAACTCGGCCTTCCAGTACGCGCTGGGCAAGAAGGTCATCAACACCGGCAGCCAGAACATGATCACCCTCACCGACGGCCACCTGTACGACCTGTCTAACTACAAGCCGCTGACGGAGAACGCCCTGGAGATCGCCGAGCTGCGTCGCACCACGCTGGCGGGGCTGCCCTTCCTGTTCACCTACGAGCACCCCACCCTGTACGACCAGAGCCTGCTGCCCGCGGGCTACGAGGTGCTGGACCACTCCGCCCGGATGGCGGACGAGGCTCTGGCTACGCTGCGCGGTGAGGGCATCACCGTGCTGGATAGCCGCGACGTGCTGCCCTACTGTGGCCGCGACATGAACGACCTGCTGATGGTCACCGACCAGCACTGGTCCACGCTGGCCGCCGTCACCATGGCCCAGGCCATCGCCGACAGGCTGAACGAGATGACCGGCGCGGGGCTGGATACGTCGCTGTTGGACATGGACAACCTGGAGCGGGAGGTCCACGAGAAGCTGTTCATGGGCAAGTACGGCCAGCGGGTCGGCCCCGCCATCGTCGACCCCGACGACATCGTGGAATACTGGCCCAGGGGCGAAACCCACATCGTCCGTCAGAGCCGCCGCAAGAAGACCATCGTGAACCAGGAGGGCGACTGGCGCGCGGCCATGACCCGCTTCGACAAGCTGGAGCCCGATCCCGGCAAGACCTGGAACAAATCGGGGTACATGGTCTACGGCCTGGTGGAGAGCTACGACATCATGACCAACGAGGCCGCCCCGGACTTCACCATACTGCTGCTGAAGGACTCCTACAGTTCCCCCATCGGCCGCTACCTGTCGCTGCTGGCGCGGCACGTGATCAGCGTGGACCTGCGTCAGGACGTGGAACCGCTGGAGGCCTGGGTGGAGAAGTACAAGCCCGACGCCGTGGTGATGTCCTACAGCCTGCAAATGCTGCGGGACGACGAATACGCCTTTGAATAACATACTGGAGGAACCCACATGACCGTCAATGAAGCCCTGAATGCGCTCAAGGAACTGGAAGCCACGCTGCGCGCCTACGGCCACGCCCTGGGCTGCCTGAATTACGACGGCGAGACCGTCGCGCCCCGCAACTCCGCTCCGGCCCGGGGCGAGACCATGGCCTTTCTCAGCGGCATCGTCCACGAGAAGGTCACCGCCGAAAGCACCGGCGAGATCATCGACACGCTGCTCGCCGACAGGGAGAACCTGTCCCATGTAGACCGCCGACGGGCGGAGATCCTGAAAAAGAACCGGGACGAGCTGACCCTGATCCCGGCGAACGAGTACATGGCCTATCAGCAGCTGCTGGCCGAGGCCATGCAGGTGTGGCACGACGCCAAGCTGGCCAGCGACTACGCCGCCTACGCGCCGTATCTGGACAGGATCATCGCCTACAACCGCCGACTGGCCCAGCGCAAGGACGCCTCGAAGCCCGCCTACGACGTGCTGCTGGACAGCTACGAGGAGGGCCTGACCCACGCGACGCTGGACCCCTTCTTCGCCCTGCTGCGCCGGGAGCTGACCCCGGTGATCCTGGAGGTGGCGAAGCGGCCCCGCCCGGATACCGCCTTCCTGAACCGGCGCTACCCCATCCACCTTCAAAGGCGGTTCACCGACCGGGTGCTGGAAATCATGGGCGTCAGCCGGGACGACTGCGCCGTGGGCGAGACGGAGCACCCCTTCACCGAGGGCTTCAACCGGCACGACGTGCGCATCGCTACCCACTATCACGAGGAGAACGTGCTGTCCAACCTGTACAGCGTGGTGCACGAAGGCGGCCATGCGCTTTACGAGTTGGGCGTTGCGGAGGAATACCAGGGCACGCTGCTCTCCGGCGGCAGCAGCATGAGCATCCACGAGAGCCAGAGCCGCTTCTATGAGAACCTGATCGGCCGCAGCCGCCCCTTCTGCGAGGTCATACTACCTGAATTGAAGGCGCTGTTCCCCGAGCAGATGGCCAGCGTGGACGCCGAAACGCTGTACCGCGCCGCGAACCTCTCCCAACCCTCGCTGATCCGCACCGAGGCGGACGAGCTGACCTACTCCATCCATGTAATGATCCGCTACGAGCTGGAGAAGGCCATGATCGGGGGCGACCTGGACACCGCCGACATTCCCGGCGAGTGGAACCGCATGTACCGGGAATACCTGGGCGTCGAGGTGCCCGACGACCGGCGGGGCTGCCTGCAGGACAGCCACTGGTCCTTCGGCGCCATTGGCTACTTCCCCAGCTACGCCCTGGGCAGCGCCTACGGCGTGCAGATGCTGGAGCGCATGGAGAAGGATGTGGACGTCTGGGGCGCGGTGCGCGGCGGCAGCCTGAAGCCCATCACCGCGTGGCTGGGCGAGACGATCCACCGCCACGGCCAGCTGCTGACCCCCGCCGAGCTGGTGGAAAGCGCCTGCGGCGGCCCCTTCGACCCCCACCGCTATGTGGACTACCTGAAGGGAAAATACGGAATGCTGTACAATCTGTAAACTGCTACAAAAAACGAAATCCTTCGCTTCTCTCAGGATGACAGGACCGGGATTCGGTGCCATCCTGAAAGAAGCGAAGGATTTTTCGGCTTATATATTTCGGGGCATACCCTTTTGGCTCTTGCGGAGCTTTCTCTTCCGCCTTTGGATCAGCTTCCTCAGATCGTCCGGGGAGCCTTTTTCAAGCTCCTGCACGATTGTCTCCATGACCCTGTCGAGGCAGCGGTCCACCGTCTCCTTTTCTCCCGCGGGCTTTCGGGCAAAGTTGGAAGTCCTCATACTGCTCAATCCCTTCATCTCGGCGCGGTGCCGCGCCGCATAAAAACATTGATGCCGGTCCCGGCGTTTGCCGGGACCTCTGATGCTCCCCCAGGCGGTCCCGCCGCTCAGGCGCGTCCGCGCCGCCTGGCGACCAGCATCGCCACCGCGACCAGCGCCAGCAGGGAACCGAAGACATAATACGGGGTCGTACCGCTTCCGCCGGTGTTGGGAAGAGAGACGCCGGGATTGTTGGTGATTGTCAGGGTGTAGGTCTTGTTCTCCGCATCGTAAGCCACGCCGGTTCCGCTGCTGGAACTCGTGTTTCCACTTTGGTTGTAGGTGACAGCTCCACCTTGCGCCGTCTCATGGCTGGCATTGACAGTTATCAGCACAGGCTCCACCAGCGTGTTAAAACCGTCTGGCGCTTTCGTCTCATAGAGATAGTAATAATCAGATACCAACTCACCCAGCGCGCCAATGCCATTGTCGCCGACAACTATGGATGCTTCATTGACCTTCTTCTGTTTGCGCCCATTGCTTCTGTCGTCGTTGTCCAGATTGCGCTGCGAGTTATACGGCCCATACAGGTCAAACTCAGCGCCCGCCAGCGTTCTGCTGGGGTTGGTTGAATCCACCTTTTTGATATAGACCGGATAGGTCTTGGGTTCATTGCCGACGATGATCACGCCCGCTTCGTTGGTAGTAACCATGCTGTCATTAGGGCGAATCTTCCAGCTCGTCGGGTATTTCTGGTCATCCTTCTGTACAGTGAAAACGCCCTCTGTCGTCACTTTGATATAGAAGGCCGCGTTTTCTTCCTTGACGGTATAACCGATCGGAACCTCCGTCTCCCGAATCTCATAGTAGCCCACAGTGAGGTTGTTGAAATTCGCCACGCCTTCACTGTCCGTGGTCTGAACAATGCCTGTTTCATTCGCCCGGACAGCGCCCGGTTGGGAAGCGTCCAAAGGATAGAGCGTAAACTCCGCGTCTTTCAGCTTGATCTCGCGGTTGGTCTTATCGACCTTGATCAGCTTGACGTCAGCCGTCCGCTTGCGGTTGTAGGCCGTCAACACACCATTGTCGCCAGCCCCCATGCCCGGCTCGTTGCTGTCTGAGTAGGAAACCGTAAAGCCGGCAGGCAGTTCCTCCTCCACGATGGCGTATACGCAGGGCCTGCTATCAATGGATTTCGACAAGGTTGTACGATCATCGGTCAAAAATTTGCCTTCATCGTCAAATGCAAGCTCCATCGTCCAAACGCCGTTTTCACCCAGCGTTATCTCTTTGGTCCCTCCCGTAGGCGAATAGCCTTCGTCCATATCATAGCTGTTACTAAACTGTATATATTCATCTATCTGCGGTTGATTGTCAAACGGATTCCAGTTGCCATTGTCAACCTTTATAGTAATCGTCACATCATCCGCTGTATTGGGAATATTTAACCGATACTGCTTATCCGATTCAGAAATACACTCAACTCTTATCCCTTCCATACCAGAATAAGTGATGCTACCGAGACCGCACTGAGTGGTACCTGCCCACTTCCATGTCAGGCTCGCGCTTCCCCAGCCTCTACCGGCCTTTGTTGCAACCTCAGTCCACTTATTCTCATAGTCTGAAGGTTTATTGTTCCCGCCTTTGCCGTCGCCCTTATAGTAGAACCGTACCCTAATGATGTGCTGCGGTTTCGGCGTGCGCGCAAGCTGGACCAGCTTCAGCTTGATCGGATCTCCCGTATAGTCCATATTGTTGCCATAGAAGTCCTGCCAGCGCTTGACGATTGTCAGCTTACCGTTTTCAACCGGCTTGTTCTTGATGTTGAAGGTATAGGTTTCACCATCGAAGGTCACTTCTTGCGGCAAATTGCCTGTTACCATAATCGCCTTATCGCGAACCTCAAAGGCGAAATTGCCACTGATCGTCTGGTAGCCATCCGGCGCTTTTATCTCGCTAATGGTATACGTTCCGTCCTCCAGGCCCTTCCCATCCGGGCCGTCCAACAGATACGTCGCGTCAGGAGAATCGATGGTCACAGAGGTGGGGGTTCCACTGTTCAAGCTCCACTGGAACTTGGCGCCCTGCAGGGGCTGGCCGTTCTCGTCTACCTTCCTGAGCGTGACCTTAGGCTTTTCATTGGGGATGGTGTTGGTGACCTTCAGCGTGGTTTCGCCGTTGGACGTCTGCGTCTTGCCGTCCACCGTCGCAATCACAACCTGCGTACCCTCGGGAACATTCTTCTCGTCCACGGCCTTGATGTAGTAAAGGTACTTGTAGCCGTGTTCGTCCGCACCCGGCAGGCCAGTAAAGACATCCTCCCAAACCCCGTTGGAAAGCGTCACGCGGTAGGGCTCATCATCCGGGGTCAGGAATGTTTCGTCGTCCACATATTTCATACCGGGCACATTTGAAGACGGCGCATTGCCCATGCTGGCCACCGACTGAAGCGAATTGGCCGAAGCATGGCGTGGGGACGACATCATGGCCCGGTTCCCGGAATTGCTGACAGCGTTTTGCCCGGCGTTGGTTCCGGAACCCGCATCGCCGGATTCCCCCTTCAGCGTCACGGCCTTGATGAAGAAGTCCCTCTGGTTCCAGTTGTGCCGGAACGCAATCGTTGTATTGGGGTTCGCGGTCGTCGGCAGCGTATATTCCCAATGCTGGTCCACATAGGTATAGCTATGGTCGTCGCCCTCCGTGGGCCAGGGGAAATCCTGCTCATTTCCATTATTAACACTGTATTTCGCCCAAAATCCGCTGCCGTTGTAAACCCTGGACGGTCGGCTGATGGTAATGACCACCGTCTTTCCCGCCGGGAAGGTATAGGTCTTGTTATGGTTTAATTCCTCGTTGTACTCCTCCCTGTTGGTCACCGTGAGGGTGACCATCGACTGCGGTTCTACGTGCGTCAGCGTCGTATTGATGGGAACATGGGTCGTCTGATTCGCCACAATGCTGATCGGCATGCTCGTCCTCGCCTCGCCGTCCATCGTGGTGCTGGCTGAATAGCCCTTCATGCTCTCCGAGAGAACCAGGGTATAATCGCCCGCGGGCACATCATCCATGGTCAGAACGGAATTCGAGGGGTCATAGGAGCCAGAGCGAATGACCCGATTCCCCTGCTTGATGGTATAACCGGCATAATAGCTGCCGTCGGACTCCCTACCGTTCACACTGTGGTTGATCTCCAGCCTGCCGCTGACGTGGTTTTCCGGGTCGTCCACCATCTTATAGCGACCCAGGGTCACCGTGATGCTGGCGTCGTCCGGCGCAACGGCGTCGGAGCCGTTCTGATGCTTCCATTCCTTCTTTACCGGAATATCCACCGGCTCGATCTTGTAGACGTTGTAGACAAAGAATTCCAGGAAGCCGTTGTGGCGGTCAATACCGTTGACATCCTTGTAATCGCCCAACACCTCGGGAATGCTGTTGTAAGCTTCATTTACACCATCAGAATAAGTCTTGCTGAAGTGCCGCCGGTACTCGATGCCGTTGTCGCGCCACACGTATTCGGTTTCAAGGTGGGTCTCCTTGTACTTCCATTCCTTGCCGTCCACATCCACCAACGTGCGGGGCAGGTTCTTTTCGCTCCTGTCCTCCTCGATGTAGATCATGCCCGCGTCCACGTCGTAATCGTAGACGGTGCCGACGCCGCCGTCACCCACGGTCACGGTCTTGTCATGAACCGGGCGGTAATTCCCGTTGACATCGTAATCCGTACCCTTGTAGCTGTCCACATTCAGATTGGTCACATCCGCCGGATTGGCCGTGGCACTGCGGTAGACGTGGAAAAGGTTGTCCACGTTCTGAAGCGGGGTGATGGGATTGCCGGCTTCATCAATCACGTATTTGGTGATCTCGATGGCCAGCAAGCCCAACTGGTCCTTCTCGATGGTGCCCAGCGCAAAGTCCATGCCGGAACCGGACTTTTCATCCTCTGCGTAGATGATGCCGCCCTTTTTCCAGTAGTCCCGCTTGCCCCAATAGAGGATGGGCGGGCACTCGTTGCGGGGGTCGTAGTAGTCGAAGGTATTGGAGAACTTCACCGTGGCGCTGCCCTTCGCAATGCCCTCGGTTCCCCCGTTTTGGGCGTTCTCATAGCTGTCGTACAGCTTGAAGTTGTTGTAGGCCAGGTCGAAGTCGACCGTTTTCGTCGTGGTGACCGTATAATAAATGATGTTCTTCAGCCGTTCTTCGAGCACTTTATTGGACGGGCGATTATAATCGCATTCCTTATGCCACCCTTGCTCGTTCCAGACATCGTATTCAAAACCCCATTGTTCGTGATTGTCATGGTTGGGATCCATCGCCGGCAAGTCCGCCACCTTGAATATGCCCTCGATACGGGTCTGGTTCGTGCTGGCGTCGGTTTCCGCGTTGCCCGAATAACCGAATACGTGGAACACGTCGTCCAACGGAACGGGATTACCCGTCTCGTCCAGCTTATAGGCGGTGATGTTGGCGCGCTTCACGTCCTCCCGATCGATGCCCACCTCCTGTTCAATGTCCACCGATACCGGGTTCTGCCGGGTGACCACTATCTTCTGGACTGTGCCATTCTGATCCTTGTAATAATAGGTGCCGTAGGCCAGCGGAATGCTGAACGCCGCACGACCAACCACGGAAATATCGATGTGGTTGACGGCATGGTGAAGCTCACCGTCCGTCAGGCTGTACGACATATCGCTTTCGTTGATCATCTTGACCAGGTAGATCTCGCCGGCGTTCTCCACGCCCTGTTGGCCGACGATCTTCAGGCCGCCGTCCTGGGTCGGCGCTACGCCGATGTAGCTGCTGCCGTCGCTCTTGCTTCTGATCGTATGGTTTTCGTAAACAACCTGAATGTCGTACATATATTGCCTTGAGTCAATGAAATACTCTGTGGCATAGGCGCCCGGATGTCCCACGGTGGTCTCGATGTCCTCTTCCGTGAGGGCATCGGCAACCGTCGGGTCCAGATAACGGTAGTAGTAATCGGAAGCCAGCTGGTTGCCGTCAAAGCCGGTCTCCTTGGCCTTGTGGTACAGGTTGTCGCCGGTGTACATCCACACCATGGGATCGTCGATCTTCATCACTGTGCCCACCGGGTCAGCTGTCTTGGCCAGTGTGCCGTCATTGAGGATGACATAGTATTCACCCTCGTACTTGGCAATCAGGACATACTTCTGGTCCCTTCCGCCCGTGGCGCCCTGGGGAGTGACGAAGTTCAGAGCGAGGGTGTTGTTCACGTCGTTTTCTGTACTCCATCCCGCAAAGCCGTTTCCTCCGGAACCGCTGAACTCATTGATAAAATACCGGGTTCCGTTGCTCTCGGCGGACAGTCTGTATCCATCGCTGACCTTGTCAACCCTGAAGCCCTGCGCCGTGTTGCTCAGCGTAGCATGAGCAGCATTGCTTCCATCATTAGTTTGGGTCAGACCCATGTATTTCTTTTCGCCATGCACCATGGTGAAAATGTTATACACGTTTTCCTGACCGGTCGCCTCAAAGACCCATATCGTAGCATCCGTTGCGCTGCTGATCTTCTTGAATTTATGGGTGGCATCCTTGAAAATACCAGAAGAAAGGTAATTATCGCCTTTCTGGATCGTGAATGCCTTTCCATCCAAGTCACTCGTGCCGGAAGGAGTACCGTCCGCAGTAATCACGCCGTACACCGAGAAGGCATCCGTCTCAAACTGAATGTTGATCGCTTCATCCGATTCAGCGCTCACCTGTGCTTCCATCACAACCGGGCCGTCCTCAACGAAGTGGACGACCTTCAGCTCGATCTCATCCTCAAGCGCGTCCTCCAGCGCGATATTGACGCTGACAGCGGCCTTGGGCTCAATCTTTTCACCGTTGGAGAGGATTTCGATGTCGAAGAAATGATTGGCGATATCCGACATCACCAGGTCGTCTACCACATTGTTGACGCGGGTAAGGTAATCGAACCATTCTGTGGTGCCCTGTTCAATCTCGACGGCCTTCAGCTCCGCGTCCAGCGGAATTTCAGCCTCGGGGCCGAAGGTGAGGGTGATTTTGTATGTATTGCCGTCGGAGGCCAGCACGCGGGTGGCGATCTGGGCGTCGGTGACGACGATGATGAAGCTGTCCCCATTTTCCATGGTGACGGTCAGCGCTTCATCGGAGGTGAAGGGAAGCAGGCTGAACAGGGCCCAGTCGGGCGCGGTGAGGACGCGGGCGTCGATTTCGGCGCGGTCCGCTTCCGTCAGGGCCGCGGAATACTGGGATTCCAGGCCCAGTTCGGCTCGCAGCGCGCCCACGGTAGTCTCCGCGGTCACGGGGCACACCCGCACCAGTTCGGAGTCAGTAAACTTCACGTCGGCAATCCCGGCCATGAAGGCCTCCAGCTCGTCTGCCTCGGTCTCGGGATCGTCGGAGGCGACGTTCAGCGCGGGCAGCAGCGCGCGCAGGGACGCGCAGTCGCCGCCAGGGATGCCATAGCCGAAGATTCGGCCGTTGGCGGTGTAGTGGAAATCCACGGTGTACACGATGCCGTACACCGAGAAGCTGGCGGCGTCGAAACTGACGGCATCTTCCTCCTGGCTGGCCTCAATGATCTCGGGGCCGTCCTCGGCGAAGTGGACCGCCTTCACGGCGTCCTCGCTCTGCTCGGCCAGGATGGCTTTGACCTCCACCGGCTGGGCGGGCTGAACCGCGTTGCCCTCGGCGTCCAGTATGGTGATGTCGAAGAACCGGGCCAGGGTGATGGTCTCCTTGCCGCGCAGCAGCTCGGTGGTCTGCTCCAGGTAGTCGCCCTCGACCTCCTGCACCGCCAGCGTCGCGCCCGCGGGAATCCCGGCCTCCGGGCCGTAGCCCACGGAGATGTTCCAGGTCGCACCCTCGGCGTCGATGTACTTCGTGTCGATGGTTTCGGTGATGACCACGGCGTACACGGAGAAGCTGTCGGCATCAAAGCCCACGCTCGCCGCCTCACTGTCCTCCGGCTGGGCTGCCTCGGGAGCCTCCGTCGCGGGCATTTCGACCTTGACTTCGGTCTCGCCCGCAGGGGCTTCGCTCTGGCTGTCGACGACCTCGGCCGCGCCGGCGTCGTCCACGTGGACCACCACAGCTTCCTGCCGCTGCCCGATCTCGTCCACGGTCATCACCACGGAGATCGGCATGAGGGGCTCGATTTCATTGCCTTCGGCGTCTCTGAACGTGATGTCCACAGCGTGAACGCGCTTGACCTCGACGAATTCCTCGGACACAGTATCCTCGATGTCGGTCAGGGTCTTTTCGTCCTCCACATCCGCGACGGCCATGGTCGTGCCCTCGGGGAACGCACCTTCGGGCGCCGCCACGACCACCTTCACGTACCGGGTGTGGCCCTCGAAATTCTGGGCGGGATACCCGACCCGCGCCTCAGACTCGGCTTCGACCGCGTCTTCGGCCTCCGGCAGGGTGCAGTTCACCAGCGTCAGCTCGCAGCGGCTGCCGTTGTCGACGACAATCGCGGTGGATGCAAAGCTGGCGACGGGCGTGATGAGATAATCGTCTCCAGCCGCCTCGATATCCAGCAGATCATGATCGTATTCGATGCTCAGGGCCGACGCCCCGGCGGGCGCTTCGTTCGGCTTGGCTTCGGTCCCGTCCTCACCCGCAGGCTCGGGGGTTTCTTCGGCCTGCGCTTCATTTTCCGGCGCAAACCCGGCCAGCAAAGCGTTCAGGGACAGCGGATAGTCGGTGACCTCCGCCAGGTCGACGGTCGCGGTATAGATGGCCTGTCCTTCATCAGCGACTTCCTCCGTAGACGCTTTCGCTTCGTCAGACTGTTCTTCGGTCTCGGAAGCCTCATCCTCTACGGGCTGTTCCCCGGTTTCGGTAGCCTCTTCCTCGATGGGTTGCTCTTCAGTCTCGGGCGTGTCTTCCTCGGCAGTTTGCTCCTCGGTTTCGGACACTTCGCCCTCAACAGGCTGTTCCTCTGTCTCGGAAGCCTCGTCCTCCGCGGGCTGTTCCCCGGTCTCGGTGACCTCGTCCTCTACAAGTTGTTCCTCATTCTCGGAAGCCTCGTCCTCGGCGGACTGTTCCCCGGTCTCGGTGACCTCGTCCTCTACAAGTTGTTCCTCATTCTCGGAAGCCTCGTCCTCGGCGGGCTCTTCCTCAGTTTCAGCAGCCTCGTCCTCCGCGGGCTCTCCTTCGGTCTCGGCAGCCTCCTCATCGGCGGACTGTTCCCCGGTTTCGACAGCCTCGTCCTCGGCGGGCTCTTCTTCAGTCTCGGTAGCCTCGTCCTCGGCGGGCTGTTCCCCGGTCTCGATGATTTCACCCTCAACAAGCTGCGCGTCCTCTGTCAGGGTAATATCCCCGGTCTCGTCCGCTTCGGCAGCGGGAGTCGCTTCCTGCGCTTCCTGCGCCGGCTCGGGGAGATCGATCCGCTCTTCGATCGCTTCCCCGGCGGGGCTGTCCTCGACGGGGCTGTCCTCGATCACCGGCATGATCTCCTCCGCGACAGGCGCGGCGGGCGCGGTTTCCTCAGCGATCTCAGCGGGCGCGTCAGACGTTTCCCGCACCGCCACGCCGTCCAGCAGGTCCACCAGCAGGATATCCCCCTCGACCACCAGCGCCAGCTGCGCCCGATCGAAGTCCCGCGTGGCAAAAATCCTGTAATCGTCGCCGTCCTTTTCAATCCCGACCGCATCGGCCTGCATCGTCGCGTCATCCACGACGGCGACGTTGATGATCGCGGCAAGGCTAACATCCAGGCCCACGGCGTCGATGATCCGGCTGACCATCGTGCCCTCGCCCAGTATAAATGCCTTCGGCTGCGCTTCCGTCGCGTTGGAGACGGGTTGCGCGGGGGCCACATCGTCCGTCACCAGAGCGAAATCGTCTTCGCTAAGTGAAAGAAGGCCGTCCAGGTTCTCGGAATCCAAATCCTCCACGGGCGTGTCCGCCAGTTGGACGTTCATCTCGTCGCCGTCGCCGGGCACTTCCTGGTAGCAGGCATCGGTGTGGATGTGCTCCGCCCTGCCACAAACCAGCGCGTCCCCGTCATAGCATTCCGGCATGTGAACGTGCTCTTCGGCGTAACCGCACATCGGCACACGCTCCAGCGTGTTGGCGTTGCGCTTCAGCGTATTCATTGTAAACAGAAGCACAAAAACGCACAGCAGCGCGAGGCCACGCTTGATATACCGCCTTTGCCTGGCTTTATTGACAACCGATTTCAGGGTATTGTTATTCATACGTTAAACCCTCTTCCTGTTTATGTCGGTCGTTGATTGGTTGCTGTCATTTGTGGGCGGTTGGACTGATTATAGATATCTAACAGAAAATTCGACTATTATATGTTGACTTTTCACAGGATTTACATTAATATCAGGCGTAGCGAAGGTACTTTCGCCTTGAAAATTTTCAAGATGCTCCATCTACATTATAGCACATCGTACTGTGCGAAACAATCCCGATATCTCTAAGCTGTTGCCTACTTCTTATCATTCGTTGTTTTTTGAGGGGTTAATAATGGACAAAAGCGCACCTGCAAGGCCTACTAAAAAGCTTCTGCGGAGGCAGCAGACCATGGCGAAAATCATTGATGCGGCTATCATGGTTTTCAGTGTAAATGGTTATGAAAACGCAAACATCACCGATATCACCAAGGCCGCCGGCGTGGCCACCGGTTCGCTGAACAATTGCTTCGGCAACAAGGAAAAGCTGGGGGCCTATGTGACCCTCGTCATGCTCAAGCACACCATGCCGCCGGTACACGCGACCATCGACTTCGACGACGACCCGATACTGTTCACGATGGCGACGGTCTGCACCTACCACCGCTTCATGATGGAGACGGGCGGTTATCGCCAGTTCTTCATAGAATCCCTGAAATACGATTTCATTTTCAACTATCTGTCCCGGGTGCCCAACAACCTGGCCGAGAACCTGATCCGCCATTACCGGAACGATGCCGACCCGGAAACGGTGACGCTGCGTTCCCAGTACCTGCCCTACATGCTGGGCAGGACGCTGATCCTGAAGCAGCAGGAGGGGTACTTCCACGACATTTCCAGCGCGGACGTCGCCTATCTGGTGTGCCGCGAGGCGCTGAAGGACTTTGTTTCGGAGAAGGCCATTCGCGCCCGCGCGCCGGAGGGCCTGCGCATCGCCCTGGAAATCTGCGACCGGCTGCCCGCGCGGCCTTCCATGGAAACCATTGAAAATGCTGTAAGAATCAGCTTGTGAGGTTTGGACAGCGCAGGGAAAAACGGCGTCGCATTCATATCGTTGCCCAAATTCGCGCTCATGACAATTTTTGCGCAATCCCGGCGGTATGTCGAAACGCGCCACAGAGCTTCGCCTGGGACCTGTCCTCCGCAACCTCCACCATCACGGTAACCCCTGCCTTAAACCTGACCGCAACCTTCCCATCGACCAGCGCAACGCCTTCAACGAATTTCAGAATCGTGTCGTCGTCCCATTTGGTCAACGCCGCCGGCCGCGTCATCTCAATAAACCGTTCAAGGGTGCGGCAGGTGTCAGCCGTGTTCTCCTTCCCGACGTTTTCGACCCAATCCAGCGCAGCCATGATATGAAATCGCCGGAAGAGCGCCTTGGCCCGTTCTCCCATATCCTCCCCCTTCTTTTGTATTGCAGCCGGGGCGGTTGGCTCCGTTTCTGCCAATACTTGCTCTGCAGCAGCGAGCAGGCTTCTCAAATGCTCCTTTTCCAGCCGGAGCTTCCGGAAGGAATCCATCACGGCCGATTGCAGCTCTGCTTCGCCGATGGACAGGCCGCACTGCTTGCATACCCACCTTCCCGTATTGCTTCGCTCCCGGTACAGGAGCGCCCCGCACCCACATCTGCAGCGACCGGAAAGCGCCTTTCGGCTTCCGTACTTTATCCCCGTGATCCTGCCGTCCTCCGAAAAGCGAAATGCCGATCTTCTGGACGCCTCGGCCTGCGCCATGTCAAAGACATCCCTGGGAACGATCGGATCGTGGCTGTTCTCCACGTAGTATTGATCCGCCTCCCCCGTGTTGCGCTTGCTGCGATGCGTCAAAAAGTTGGGAACTACAGTTTTTTGCAGCCTCAAATCCCCGGCGTATTTCTCGTTCGACAGGATATAGCGGACGGTCGTGGGATACCACGTGGTCTTGCCTGCCCCGGTGGGGATGCCCTCGCGCGTCAGCTGGCTGGCGATCATATCCACGCTGTAGCCGTTGAGGAAGAGCGCATAGATGCGGCGGACCGTGGCCGCCTCTTCGGGATTGATGACCAGCCGCCCGTCCACCTTGTCGTAGCCCAGGAAGCGGCTGCAATTCACAAAGTGCTTCCCCTCCTGGAAGCGATACCGTATGCCCATCTTCACGTTCTCGGAGATGGATTGGGACTCCTGCTGCGCCAAAGAACTGAGTATGACCAGCAGCAGCTCGCCCGTGCCATCCAGCGTCCACACGCCTTCCTTCTCGAAGCGAACCCCGATGCCCAGATCCTTCAGCCGCCTCACCGCCTGGAGCGTATCGACGGTATTCCGTCCAAAGCGGCTTATGGACTTCGTCAGGATCTGATCAAACATGTGCTTTTCCGCGTCCGCCAGCATTTGCTTGAAGCCCTCGCGGTGCTCTGTCCCCGTACCGCTGACGCCCTCATCGGCATATGTGCCTGCGTAGGACATGGAAGGATTCGCATGAATCAGCGTTTCATAATGGTTCCGCTGCGCCTCGAAGCTGTCCTCCTGCTCCTCATGGTTCGTTGAAACCCTGATATAGCAGCAGGTTCGCTGTATTTCCCTCTCCACCGCCTTAGGTGCTATGGCCTGTCTCTTGATAACCTGAACGGGCATTGTGATTCTCCTTTCGCGTGTGCTCATTTTTGTGAAACGATAGTAATGCCGCACTTAAACCTGAATGCCATCTTGCCGCCGAACCAGATTGTTACGCTCTCCACCTGTTCCGTGAAAATGGGTTCCACCTGAATCCAATTTGCGTTTGCCGGGACCTGGCGGCAGGCCCTTTTCAGTTTATCGGCAATGTGGTTGGCAATTCCGGCCATCTGCCCGCGAAGCGCGTCCGCTTCCCGTTCAAGGGCATTCAGGCGATGTGCGTACTCGGAAGGGGACAGCGCCGCTTGAAGCGAACGCAGCGCGTCCTGCTGGGATAGATTGGCCTGCAGCCGCAGGGCCGGTCCGTCATCATCCATTCCTTCGCTGTGAATCGGCAATCGGCGGTCGATATCCGCCACAATTCCCCTGAACCTGTTCTTCACCTCCATTTCAGAAACAGGCTTCATAGGGCACCCCCTGGCCCTGTGCCCGGTACAGATCCACTGGGTTTCCGCCTTCCCCTGGAATCGATGAAGGTGGTGCCCACAGTGCGCGCAGATCAGTTTCCGGGAAAACGCATACCGGTTGCCGCTTTTCCCGTCTCCCGCCGCGCGGCCGCGGGCGCGGCTGCGCAAGGCAACCTGCGCGGCGTCAAAGATGGCGTGATCGATGATTGCAGCGTGATGGTTTGTCACGAGGTATTGGTCTTCAGATCCGTCATTCTTTTTCCTCGGCCCATTCCCTGCCCTGATCGTCTTCTGGAGGAGGACGTCTCCCGTATAGGTAATGTTTGAAAGAATCGCCCGGATCGTTCCCGGCTGCCATACAGCCCCGCGCTTCGTTGGAATGGCCTCGGCCTGCAGCGCGTTGGCAATCCGGACGGACCCGATGCCGTCCATGCACATTTGGAAAATGCGCCTGACGATGGGCGCTTCTTCAGCATTCACCACCAATTCACCGTTTCTGTTGGCATCGTATCCGTATGGCGGTCGGTTGTAGAAGAATACTCCCGCCTGCATCCGGGTCCTGTATCCCATCTTGGTATTCAACCGGATCGATTTCGATTCAAACTCGGCAAAGCTGCCGATCAGGGCCAGCATCAACTCGGCATTACCGCCTGCCGTTTCCAGCCGCTCCTTCTCGAAAACGACGTTGACGCCCAGGGTCTTGAGCTCCCGCAGGCTGTTCAGCAGCTGGATTGTATTGCGGGCCCAGCGCGAAATGCTCTTCACCCAAATCTCGTCGATCTTCCCAGCGCGGCAATCCCACATCATCCGCTGGAATTCCGGCCGATTGGATGATTCCGTTCCGCTGATCCCTTCCTCGTAGTAGATACCGACAAGGGATACGCCGGAATTCTCCCCTGCCAGTCGAATGAAGTGGGTCTTCTGGGCAATGATGCTGTCCTCCTGGGATTCCATCTGGGTAGAGACCCGACAGTAGCACGCCACGCGCTTCTTTGGCGTCTCCTTTGGAATTGCCTTGATCGTGATGGCCCTGGGTCCCCTGTTCTCCCCTTGGCTATTGGATGGCTGATCCGCTGTATTTGGCATTGGACTCTCCTTTCTGTACGGCTTGCGCCTCTTCCCCATGCTGCGATTGTTACAGCCCAGTGTCAACTGTGGAATCCCTCCGACCCTGCCCGCGGCAGGGCCACACGTTCGCGCCTCTGGCCTCCGCTGGAAGGCAATGTCGTCCACTTTAGAAATGATGTACCCTGTTATCGCCCCATTTTATCGTTGACATTCTCTTCAATTAATATTATAATATAGCTGTCAGTAGATACCGCCGTCTTCTACTGACCCGCCGCAAGGCATCCAGCCTACCTTCTTGTTCTTCCCTTTATTTTGCTGGATGCCTTTTTTCTTTTTATTATTTCTGTTCAGTCATGGCGGCGCATGCGCCGCCGCTACAATGTACGCCGCCTGTAGCGGCGGCCCCTGGGCCGCCATAGAAGCTGCCGCCACATCCGGGACTGAATCGTTCCTTAGTTGCATCTATTCAGTTGGGTAAATTCTGATTTGTCGGGGAGACGTGCCATCCAAAAGCCTTCCCCAGGCAGCGAAGCTGCCGTGTTTTCAGTGGTTCGAGCGCCCGGAAAACTGTCCGGTGGACAGTTTTCAGCGAGAACGGGTCGGCAGACCCCTGTCGATGGGGCCGGCAGGCCCGTGGAAGGTGGATTTGACGAAAAATGCTTGCATTGTTTCGTCAAAGACGGAAGAGGTCGTTTCCCTGAGAGAAAACAGGTCAACCATCGATACCGTACGAGAAACGACCTCTTCCGACCCGGCCTTGCGGCCGGCCCACCTTCCCCTGAACCGCTCCCTTCGGTCGCTGGGGAAGGCTTTTGGATGCGGTAGCAGCTATTCCTGTTCCCTGTTCCCTATTCCCTGGGATGAAGTCCCCGCCAAATCAGAATTTCCCACCGATTGAACAGTTACCCTTGGTTTATTGAATTTCCTGTTGACAGCCTATAATCCGATCGGAGTGCACGTTTTCCCACGCAAGCCAAAACGCAATAACGTTTCCCATCCTCCCGATGGCAAACGTAAAAAGGGCGCAGGAAAAACCAACGCCCTTGTCGATATTATTCTTTATGACTTTTTCGTGACAACGTGCATTGCCCAGCGCCGCATTACTACACTATTGGGGTATTGATATTCTCCATAAGTTGGCTATCTATGGTATATACCGCTTCACTGTTAGGGTATTTTTCCAGACAGAGCATCAAGTAAGATTCTTGCTCTGGTTCTGGCAATGCTGCTCGTATTGGTCAATGTCGCGGCGCTGGCTGATAGTACCAATACTACAGTGACTACCGCTGCTAACAAAGGAGAAGGCAATTTCAGCATTACCATGACTGACGCTGAAGATGGTCACACCTTCAAGGCCTATCGCATTTTCGACGGCTCTGTCGATACGAATGGCAAGCTCGGTGATATCGCCTGGGCGACAGGTGTCAATACCACTGACATTGCTACCGATCTGGCGACGGCTGGTCTGCCGACTTCCATCACTGAGGGTACGCAAACTGTGACCTTGGATCTGTCCAAGGCTGCTGACGTGGCGAAAGCCCTTGCGAAGCAGTCAGATGATACTGCGACCATGCAGAAGGTAGCCGACGTGTTCTATGCCCGCAAGGGTACCGAAACTGGGACCGTCAGCATCAAGACTGGTGACAACTATGTCATCACTGGCCAGAAACCGGTTACTATCTGGTTACCGACGAGTACACCACTACCGCTGCCGAAGGCGCTGCGACTCTGTCCCGTAATGTTCTGGCGGTTGTCGGCGATGTTACTGCGAAGGTGAAGAACGACAAGCCCGAAGTCCATAAGAAGATTATGGATCCTCAGCCTGTTAATGCCAATAAGGCTGGCATTGGCGATCATGTGTTCTATCGCATTGATTCCAAGGTTCCGAACTATGCTGGCTACGACAAGTACTTCTTCGTCATCAACGAT
>CADBVG010000020.1 GCA_902798105.1 uncultured Eubacteriales bacterium | reverse complement strand
CCTTGAGATAGTCGTGGACCACCGCGTAGAGTATGCACACCTGGTGCTCCACTGACACGGGGGCGTTGTGGTTCTGCTTCAGCACGGCCACGATGCGCTCGCCCTGGCCCAGGCGGGCCCGGGTGTCGTCGTCCAGGTCGGAGCCGAACTGGGCAAAGCTCTGCAGCTCACGGAATTGGCTGTACAGCAGCTTCAGCGTACCCGAGACCTTCTTCATGGCCTTGATCTGGGCGTTGCCACCCACGCGGCTGACGGAGATGCCGGGGTTCACGGCGGGCATGATGCCCGCGTGGAACAGCTCGGTCTCCAGGAAGATCTGGCCGTCGGTGATGGAAATGACGTTGGTGGGAATGTAGGCGGAAACGTCGCCCGCCTGGGTCTCGATGATGGGCAGCGCCGTCAACGATCCCCCGCCGTACTCCGGCGCGACCCGCGCCGCGCGCTCCAGCAGGCGGCTGTGCAGGTAGAACACGTCGCCCGGATAGGCTTCGCGTCCCGGTGGGCGGCGAATCAGCAGCGACAGGGCACGATACGCCACGGCGTGCTTGGACAGGTCGTCGTAGACGATCAGCACGTCCTTGCCCTGGTCCATGAAGTATTCGCCCATGGCGCAGCCGGAATAGGGCGCGATGTATTGCAGCGGCGCAAGCTCCGAGGCCGTGGCGGAAACCACGATGGTGTAATCCATGGCCCCGGACTGGGTCAGGCTGTCCACCACCTGGGCCACGGTCGAGCGCTTTTGCCCGATAGCCACGTAGATGCACAGGCAGTTCTTGCCCTTCTGGTTGATGATGGTGTCCACGGCGATGGTGGTCTTGCCGGTCTGGCGGTCGCCAATGATCAGCTCGCGCTGGCCGCGGCCGATGGGGATCATGCTGTCGATGGCCTTGATGCCCGTCTGCAGCGGCACCGACACGCTCTTGCGCTCGATGATGCCGGGGGCAGGGCTCTCGATGCGGCGCTCGCCCTGGGCGGCGATGGGACCCTTGCCGTCGATGGGCTGGCCCAGCGCGTCCACCACGCGGCCGATCAGCGCCTCGCCCACGGGCACGGAGACCACCTCGTGGGTGAGCTCCACCGTGTCGCCTTCCTTGATCTCGGCGTCGTCGCCCAGCATAACCACGGCCACGGAGTTTTCCTCCAGGTTCAGCGCCATGCCGTAGGTGCCGTCGGAAAAGCGCACCAGCTCGTTGGCCATGCAGTTTTCCAGCCCCGACACCCGTGCGATGCCGTCACCCACCATCAAAACCGTACCGACGTCGGTTTGTATGATCTGGTTGTCGTAATGCTTGATCTGATCCTTAATGATCTTGGATATTTCTTCAGGTCTGAGCTGCATCTGCTTGCCCTCTTTCCTACAGCGCCTGGGTCAGGCTGCGCTTGAGCCTGCCGAGCCTGTCTTGAATCGTGTTGTCATAGCGCCTGCCGTCCATTTCCACCCGCACGCCGCCAATCACCGCCGGATCCACCGTCGTAAACAGCTTCACCTGGCGGCCGGAGATGTGGGCCAGCTTCACCCGCAGCGCGGCCAGCTCGTCCTCGTTCAGCGCCACGGCGCTGGTCACATGAGCCTCCACGATGCCGTTGTCCTCATTGAAGCGTTGATGAAACCACTGGGCGCAGAGCAGGAAGGCGTCGAAGTGCTCCCTCTCCACCAGCAGCTTCATGAAGTTGGTCACATAGGGGTGCACGTGGTTGCCGAAGGTGTCGTCCACGACCTTCAGCCTCTGCCCCCGCTCGATGGCGCGCGAGCACAGCAGCCGTATGAACTGCGGCTGTTGCTTCAAAAGCGCGCTGATGTCGTCCAGCTGTTCAAAGATCAGCAGGCCGAGGCCTTCATCCCGCGCCAGCTCGTAGAGGCCCTCGCCGTATTCCCTCGCCAGGCCCGTCACGACGCCTCACCTGCACTTTTGATGAATTCCTCCACCAGTTCGCGGTGGTCGGCTTCGTTGATCTCGCGCTCCACCATGCGGCCGGCGATATCCGCGGCCATGCCGGAGATCTCGCCCATCAGCTCGGCGTAAGCCTTGCGCTTCTCCTGCTCGATGTCCTGCTCCGCCTTCTGCTTGAGATGGACGGCCTCGGCCTTGGCTTCGTTGACGATGGCGTCGCCCCGGTTGTGGGCGGTGTCCACCGCGTTCTTCACCAGTCGGTCGGCTTCCTCACGGGCGTTGCCCATGCGCTCAATGTAGTCCTGCTTCATCTGAGCGGCTTGTTCGCGATCCTTGCCCGCGGCGTCGTAGATGCCGTTGATCTCCTCCTGGCGCGCGTCCATCACGGCCATCACGCGCTTCCAGAGGAACTTGCGGACCAGCAGCAGCAGTATCAGCAGGTTGCAGATCTGGAAGATGATGGTCCAGGCATCGATCGAGATAAACTCCAGTACTTTCACTTTTTTACCTCCGAGAAATGAGTGCGTCTCAAAGATAAAGGGAAATTACAGCTTGCCGATGAAGGGGTTGGCGAACATCAGCAGCAGGGCGACGATGAAGCCGTAGATACCGGTGGTTTCCGCGACGGCGCAGCCCAGCAGCATGGTGGACTGCACGGTGCCCTTGCACTCAGGCTGGCGGCCAATGGCTTCGCAGGCCTTGCCGACGGCGTAGCCCTCGCCGATGCCGGGGCCGATACCGGCGATCATCGCCAGACCCGCGCCGATGGCCGAGGAACCCATTACGATTGCTTTGGTCCACAGTTGCTCATTCATTGAAATACCCTCCCAATGATTAAAATGTTGTTTTATATCATTCCTCCGCCGCCGAGCCGATGTACATCATCGTCAGCATACAGAAGATGAACGCCTGCAAAAGACTGGAAAAGATGTCGAAGTAGATCGAGAACACCGCCGGGATGCCCACCTGCAAAAGCGGTATCTGGCCGAATACCTGGCCCACCACGCCCGGCAGCTTCGAGAAGATCAGGAACGACAGGTTGGCCAGCGCCCAGCGCAGCAGTCCCATGATGACCGTGCCCGAGGCGATGTTGCCGAAGTGACGGAAGGCCATGGACAAGGGCGTGGCGACCTCCGAGATGATGTTGAAGGGCAGCAGCACCGGTATCGGCTGGAAATAGCCCTTGATGTAGCCCACCGGGCCGCCCGCGCGGAATTTATTGTAGGTGATCAGCACAAACACCACCAGCGACCAGGCCAGCAGCGTGGAAAGATCGCTGGTCGGGGCAAACAACCCCACCATGCCGGACAGCGAGCACAGCGCCGACAGGCCCATGATGGTGGCGATCAGCGGCGCATAGCCCACATGCAGGAAATGCTCGCCCATGTTCTCGCCCACCATGGCGTTGACCTTTTTAACGATGAACTCCGCGACGACCTGGCGCTTTGTCCTGCAGCGCACCTGCAAATCGCTGGTCAAGAACAGGCACAGCCCGACGATGACCGCCATAACGATCCAGGTGTTCACCACGGTCTCGGTGATCTGTATGCCACCCAATACCGGTATCTCAAAGAGCACCTTTGCGCCGGTTACGGTAAATTCACGATTCAAGGATTGTCACTTCCTTTGGCTTCAGGGGCCTTCCTGGCCTCCAGGATTTGCAGTACGCGGATCACGACCGAAGGAAACAGGGCCGCCAGGATCGACGCCAGGGCGTCGAAGTGGAACACGGCGATCCCCAGCACCAGCAGCGCGAACAGCGCGATCATCCGCATATTATAGGAAAGGCGCATGCGGTTCTGCATCTGCAGGCTCAAATCGGCAATCTCCTGTTCGCTCAACTGCCGCTCGGCCATGCGATCCGCCATGCTCTGGACCATCATGCCCATCACGAAGAAGTTCGCCACGCCCAGGGCGCCCGAGTACAGCGCCCCGAACACCACCGGCGGCGTCAGCTTGCCAATGACGGCATAGACGATGAGCATCACAGCCACCATCGCCGCCACCCCCAGCGCAACCCGCGCCGTCTGGGTCAACACCGCATTGTCCGGCTTTCTCATTCGGTTCTCCCTGGATCCGCGCGCAGGGCGTCGGCCTTCCTCGAACAGATCATACAAAAATAACAAGTATACACATCTTTATAGCGCAAAATGGGCGATCATGCAAGCCCAAACATATTAATTGTTTGCATAAAATACCGGAAACACACACAATTGTGCTGAAATCCATGAAAAAACCGCGTTGCAAACCTGCAACGCGGCGTGGTACACCATCAGGGGCTCGAACCCTGGACACCCTGATTAAGAGTCAGGTGCTCTACCAACTGAGCTAATGGTGCATATGGAGCGGTAGACGAGACTCGGACTCGCGACCTCCACCTTGGCAAGGTGGCGCTCTACCAACTGAGCTACTACCGCATGGCCGTTGGAGCGGGTGATGGGAATCGAACCCACGTAGCCAGCTTGGAAGGCTGGAACTCTACCATTGAGTTACACCCGCACGCTTCAATGGAAAGGCTGGAGCGGTAGACGAGACTCGGACTCGCGACCTCCACCTTGGCAAGGTGGCGCTCTACCAACTGAGCTACTACCGCAAATGGGTAAGTGGTGCGGGCGAAGGGACTTGAACCCATACGCCGTTTGGCACCAGAACCTAAATCTGGCGCGTCTGCCAATTCCGCCACGCCCGCACATTGTTCGGGGATGAACGCGCTGTCCATAAACTGGGAAAGCAGCCGCGACAGCCAACAGATGCTATTATAGCGGCTGCGCCCGAATTTGTCAAGCCCTCAGTTTCATTAATTTCTGGTATGTTTCCTCAATCAGCGGAATGCAATCCGCGATAAAGGCGTTCACATAGGCCTCGTGGATGAATTGCACCGGCTCGTGCTTGGGGCATGGACCCCGATAGGCCTCCAGCAGGTCCGCGCGCCACTGGTTGAACATATAGCCCTCCAGCACGGGATGGTCCATGGGCGTTTGGGCCCTCTCCACCTTGTCCAGTATTTGCCGCAGGCGGGGCCTGGTATCGTGCAGCCTGAAGTCGGTAACGAAGGTATCGTTATAGTAGATATCCGTATTGAGCAGGCCGTTTGGGCGCATGATCCCGGGCAGGCGCTCCTTGTAGCGGGGTACCCACTGTCCGTCTGTCAGCACATGCACGCCGTAGCCGATGTCAAAGGGCGTGTCATGCTCCAGCCAGTAGCGGATCACGTCGTCGGGATGGGGCGAGACCCAGTTGTTCAGGTGCACCTCATTCTTGTGCGATTTATCGTCGCCGTCGCGCACATGCACGGCGTCGGGCGATATGGCGCCATAGTAAAACTCCGGGCTTTCCAGGTATTCAGGGTTCTTTTGCGCCCACAGGTCCGCTGCCGCCAGGTGCACCATCGTCAACGCCATGTCTTCCTCTCCCCTTTCGCTGGCACTATTTTAGCAATCTCACCGGATTTTGTCAAATCGATTTGCGCGATTGCTTGACTCTTAATATCCCAGTCGTTATAATAGCCTTGACAACAGAAAATGCCTTATCCAGAGTGGCGGAGGGACAGGCCCGATGATGCCCGGCAACCGGCAGGCGACATGCCCGCAAGGTGCCAATTCCTGCGGCCGCGCGTTTTGGCCGAAAGATGAGGCGAGATTGAGGTTTTTCAAGCTCGCCGACAGGGCGGGTTTTTTGTTGATCTCTCAGACAAAGGGGAAATGAAACATGAGGCACTTCTTTACTTCCGAATCCGTGACTGAGGGCCATCCGGATAAAGTCTGCGACCAGATTTCCGACGCCGTGCTGGACGCCATACTTTCCCAGGACCCGGACGCCCACGTGGCCTGCGAGTGTGCTGCTACCACCGGCATGGTGCTGGTGATGGGCGAGATCAGCACCAGCGCGTATGTGCCCATCGACCAGATTGCGCGCAAAAAGATTGTGGAGATCGGCTATGACCGGGCCAAGTACGGCTTTGACGGCCATTCCTGCGCGGTGCTGGTCAGCGTGGACGAGCAGTCCCCCGACATCGCCCAGGGCGTCGTTCGTGAAAACGCGGACCAGGGCGCCGGCGACCAGGGCATGATGTTCGGCTACGCCTGCGACGAGACCGATGAATACATGCCCCTGGCCATCTCCCTGGCCCACAGGCTGACCCGTCGGTTGGCCGATGTCCGCAAGAGCGGCCTGCTGCCCTACCTGCGGCCCGACGGCAAGGCCCAGGTGACCGTCGAATACGACGACGACAAGGCCCTGCGCATCGATGCCGTGGTCATCTCAACCCAGCACGCGCCGGAGGTATCCCAGGATCAGATCCGCGAGGACATGATCGAAAAGGTGATCAGGCCCATTATTCCCGCCGAACTGCTGGACGCGGACACCAAGATCTTCACCAACCCCACCGGGCGCTTCGTCATCGGCGGGCCCCAGGGCGATTCCGGCCTGACGGGCCGCAAGATCATCGTGGACACCTACGGCGGCTACGCCCACCACGGCGGCGGCGCGTTCTCCGGCAAAGACCCCAGCAAGGTGGACCGCAGCGCGGCCTATGCCATGCGCCACGTAGCCAAGAACCTGGTGGCCGCCGGCCTGGCTCGCAAATGCGAGGTGGGCGTGGCCTATGCCATAGGCGTGGCAAAGCCCGTTTCGGTGTTCGTAGACAGCTATGGCACCGGCGCGTTGAGCGACGACAGGCTGGCAGAGATCGTCGAAAGTGAATTTGACCTGCGCCCCGCGGCCATCATACGTGACCTGGACCTGAAGCGGCCCATCTACGCCCAGACCGCCAGCTACGGCCACTTTGGCCGCAATGACCTGGACCTGCCCTGGGAGCGGCTGGACAGGGTCGATGACCTGAAGAAGTATGTGAAGTAAAGAACAATCAATGGCCGCCATCAGAATAACCAGTTGTTCTGATGGCGGCCATTTTTCTTTATGGAAATGCCGCTTTCGCAGGCTTACTGGCGGTAAGTCAAGGAATTTGCAGGCTGCGGATGGCTGAAATTCGCCCGCCAGACTGCCGTCCATATTGTGCGGTATTTCCTTATGTTCCAAACGGCTTCCGCGCCTGACCTGGTCTTTGACCCCACACTCGCCTGCCGGGGGGTTCGCTCCTAAGGACTCTGCCTCCCCACTACTGCCCCTCTCGCCCTTTGCCATCGGCCAACGGCGGCAGGACTTACTTCTAAGCCGCACCATGCTCACCGGAATTTTCCCGGCTTACGTGGATCGTTTCGCCTGCGACTGGCATCGACTTTCAACCACAGACGCACGGAAGCCACTTTCATTATAGCGGATGGGCGGATTTCCGTCAAGTCTGCTCGGCCTGGATTTCGCTCAGGTCGTAGGGGGTGTTCTGGTATACAAAGTAATTCAGCCAGTTGGAGTACAACAGGTTGGCGTGGGCGCGCCAGCTCATCAGCGGGGGCTGGGTATCGTCATCGTTCGGGTAGTAGTTCTTCGGCACTTCGATGGGCAGGCCCGCGCGCTTGTCCCGCAGGTATTCCTTCTCCAGCGTGTCGGCGTCGTACTCGGAATGGCCGGTGATGAACACCTGTCGACCCTGGTCGGTAGCCATGGCGTAGATACCCGCCTCCTGGGACGACGCGAGGATCTTCAACGCGCCGACGGCCTCCACGTCCTTGCGCAGGATCGTGGTATGGCGGGAATGGGGCACCATGAACACGTCGTCAAAGCCCCGAAACAGTATGCTGCTCCTGCGCTCCACGCGGTGCGGGAACACACCGAACAGCTTCTTGTCCAGCGGAATCTTGGGAATGCCATAGTGATAATACAGGCCGGCCTGGGCGCCCCAGCAGATGTGGAAGGTGCTGTGGACGTGGCTCTTGCTCCAGGCCATGATCTCGCACAGCTCATCCCAGTAATCCACTTCCTCGAAAGGCAGGTGCTCCACCGGCGCGCCGGTGATGACCATGCCGTCGTACTTGTTGTCCCGCACCTGGTCGAAGGTCTTGTAGAAGGCCAGCATGTGGTCCTGGGACACGTTCTTGGATTCGTGCGATTTGACCTGCAACAGCTCCAGCTCCACCTGGAGCGGCGTGTTGCCCAGCACCCGGGCCAACTGGGTCTCGGTGGCCACCTTGGTGGGCATCAGGTTCAATAGCAGGATGTGCAGCGGGCGAATGTCCTGGCTGATGGCCCGGGATTCGGTAATGACAAATATATTTTCGCTCTCCAGCACCCCGGTGGCGGGCAGGCTGTTGGGTATCTTTATGGGCACGGTTGTTTACCTCCTGTCGCGTGGAAAGGCGCTCCCCTGTTATAATGACAGTACAGCGATTCAATGATTTATTTTACGCCATATCCCGCAAAAGTCAAACGTTTCACAGTGTTTTAACCGCCAATCAGGCGCTGGCAGGCCCGGGCGAGCTCGTCCAGCGTGCCACAGGGCACCATGCTGCAATGCTGCCGCAGGCGGGTGACGCCCTTCAAATACTGCCACTTGGCCTCGGGGATGGGGTTCATCCAGATCACGCTGCCCGCGGCCTTCGATGCGCGCACGAGGCTGGCCTCCGCCCGGTCCAGGCTGACGGACTTGGCATCGCTGAGCACCAGCAGCACTGTATTCGGCGTCAGCACCGGCGGCGCCGCGGCCAGCACAGCGTCCAGCGCCCGGCCGACGTTGGTGCCCCTGCCCCACACCCCCGAGGTGCGCACATAGCTGCTGAACAGGTCCATGTTTTGAAGGGCAAAGGGGTTCACGCGCTGCACCTGCTCCGAGAACAGGAAGATTTCGGAATGGTCGGAGACCTCGGACAGCGACTTGATAAAGCGAATGGCAAACTCGGAAAACTGGAGCATCGAGCCCGACACGTCGCAGAGCATGACGATCCGCTTCCTGCGGCTGTGATGGGGCTTGTGGCGCAGCCGGCACAGCGCCCCGCCGGTGGACAGTCCCGCGCGGATCGTGCGCCGGAAGTCCAGCGCCTCAGACCGTCCCGCGCGCTTGCGACGGGCGACGATCTCACCATTGATGCGGCGGGTGACCTGGTCGATCAGCTGGTGGGCTTTGGGAATGTCGGCCTCCTTGAAGCCCGAGATGTCCCGAAACATCAGGTCGGCGTCGCTGTCCGCCTGCGCGGCGCCCTCTGCGGCGTCCTCAAGCAGCATCTGTTGCTCCATCAGGCTCTTCATAAAAACCGAGCGAATGAAGCCCTCGTACAGCTTCGGCGCGTGCTTCATCTTCTCCGAGAACTTGTCAACGACGTCCTTCAGGTGATCCCGCTCGCTCTGGGGCATGCGGGCGTAGACGTCCTTCAGGTCGTCCCGCAGGTCAATGGGACGGCCCTGAACGCTTAATCGCTCCTCCAGCTCCCGCTGGCGCGCCTCATATTCCTGCTGGGCCTGGGCCATGGCCGCCTGATTGGCCTTGAATGCCTCGGCGGATACGAAGTACAGGTCGAAGCAGCGGTCGAACACCTGCTGCTCCCGCTTTGAACCCGTGAACAGGGCCTTCAGGGTCGAGCGCACTGCGTCGCGATCCTCAAAACCGACCAGAGTCAACGCCCTGAGCGCGTCCTGCGTCTCACCGATGCCCACAGCCAAGCCCTGGGCTCGCAGGAAATTGACAAATCCGGACATCTTTCCGACCGGCGTCGGTTTTAAACGGACTTGGTTATGATTGTCATGGCTGTGATGATGGCATTGACCGTCGCATTCGCATTCCATACCATGGTCTGTTTTGTTGCATCCGCAACTACAGTCATGATGGGCGCTATATAAGGCTTCTGATGAAGTCGTCATCGGCAAGTATCTCCCGGATGTCGTCGTTGTTCTTCAGCGCAAAGCCGATGGTCTGGGCGCAGCTCTCATCGTCCATCTCCTCTACCCCCAGCGCCATCAGCGCGCTGGCCCAGTCCAGCGATTCCGCCACGGAGGGCTTCTTGGTGACCTTCTCGTTGTCCCTGAGCCAGGCCACTGCCCGGGCCACCTGGGCGGCCAGGGCCTCGTCCAGGCCGGGCAGCTTCGAGGTGAGTATGGCAATCTCCTTCTCGATTCCCGGGTATTCCAGGTACAGGTAGGCGCATCGCCTGCGCAGCGCTTCCGACAGCGGTCGGGTATGGTTGCTGGTCAGCACGATGAAGGGCAGGCTGCGGGCGCGCACGGTGCCGTATTCGGGGATGGTCACCTGCATCTCGCTTAGCAGCTCCAGCAGGAAGGCCTCGAACTCGGCGTCGGCCTTGTCGATCTCATCGATCAGCAGCACCACCGGCGCGTCGCTGCGTATGGACTTGAGCAACGGGCGCTCCAGCAGGTATTCCTCGCCGAACAGGTCCTTCATGGACTGGCGGCCCTCCCCCTGGTTGCCCATCTGTATGGCCAGCAGCTGCTTCTGATAGTTCCATTCGTACAGCGCCTTGGACTCGTCCAGGCCCTCGTAGCATTGCAGGCGTACCAGCTCGCGCCCGAAGGCCCGGGCGGCGGCCTTGGCCACCTCCGTCTTGCCGACCCCCGCCGCGCCCTCGATCAGCAGCGGCCGGTTCAGCTTCGCCGCCACATAGAGCGTGGTCACCAGGGCGTCGTCGGCGATGTATTTCTCATCGTTGAGCTTTTGCTTCAGTTGCGTCAGCGCTTCGCGCACAAGTTCACAACCCTTCCGTCAATTTAATGCCTGATGGCTGTTATTATAGCAAACAAACCCCGTCGCTTGCAACCGCTTCACAAAAGCATAAAGTAAAGGAGCCCATCCGCCAATCGACGAACGCGCCCCTTTACTCCGCCTGTTTTTTTACTTCTCGACCACGCTCAGCAGGTCCATCGGGCAGGCCTTGGCGCAGATGCCGCAGGCGATGCACTTGGTGGCCGTCTCGCCCATCGTCATCACCTGCATCGGACAGGCCTTGACGCAGTCGCCGCAGCCGACGCACAGCTTTTTGTTGATCATGTAGACGCCGGTCTTGGGGTTCTGGCTGATCGCGCCATGGGTGCAGGTGCGCATGCACTTGCCGCACTGTATGCAGGTCTTGACCTTGGCTTCGCCCTTGTTGTCCACGATCTGGATGCAGCTCTTGGCCGGATCAAACACCTTGTAGAAGGCCTCCGAACAGGCCCGGACGCAGCTCAGGCACGCCATACACTGAATATCTTTATTGGCTACAAGCTTTTTCATCGGTTGTTCCCTCCATCATCATATGTGTGGAATATTATAACCCAACAAACCAAGTTATGTAAATATAACAGTTATTAGTGCAGTTTAACCATCTTTCAATATCCAAGTTAAAATATATATAATATAAATTTCATTTCAGTATCACATAAATTAAATGAAAGATTCGCCACAAATATGCCTCCCGGGGGGATATTTCCGTTGACTTTGTAACGCCGATTTGATAAAATGATACCAATCATGGTATGGTATGCAAAGCTGTAGATTTCAGTCTGGCCCCAGAGGTTTGTATCTATAATATGGTATTGTGGATGCGAACATCTCAAAGGCCGCCGGGACGCGACCGCGGACCCATCGGCGCAGCACTGCACCGCACCTGTTATGTTATAACTACAATGTTTGGGAGGAAGTCACATTGAGCGAGATCACCAAAACCTTCATCACTCTTGAAGAGATGGAAGCTGCGACCAATCGCCTGCTTGAAACGGCAGCAGCGGTCGGTGCCGACACCTGGCAGCAGCGCGTCAAGAACCAGACCCCGCACTGTAAGTTTGGCGAAGAGGGCATCTGCTGCCGCATCTGCACCATGGGTCCCTGCCGCATCACCCCCAAAGCGCCCCGCGGCATCTGCGGCTGCGACCGCGACGGCATCGTCGGCCGCAACTACCTGCGCTTCACCGCCGGCGGCGCCGCGACCCACTCCGACCACGGCCGCAACATCGCCCACGTGCTGTACCTGTCCAAGGACGGCGGCGACTACCAGGTCAAGGACCCCGAGAAGCTCATCCGCATCGCCAAGGAATGGGACATCGAGACCGAGGGCCGCGATATCTATGACCTGGCCCACGAGGTCGCCGAGACCGGCCTGCTGGAGTACGGCAAGCCCTTCGGCATCCAGCGCTTCCTGAAGCGCGCCCCCGAGGTGCGCCAGAAGGTATGGCACGACGCCGGCATCGAGCCCCGCGCCATCGACCGCGAAGTTTCCCAGTCCATGCACATGACCCACATGGGCTGTTCCTCCCTGCCCGAGGCGCTGGTTCGCCAGTCCCTGCGCGCCGGCTTGTCCGACGGCTGGGGCGGCTCCATGATGGGCACCGAATTCTCCGACGTGCTGTTCGGCACCCCCAAGCCCGTGGACACCAACGCCAACCTGGGCGTCATGGAAGAGGACATGGTCAACATCATCGTCCACGGCCACGATCCGTCGCTGTCTGAGATGATCGTGTTCTACGCCCAGGACCCCGAGATGGTAGCCCTGGCCAAGGAAATGGGCGCCAAGGGCATCAACGTCGCCGGCGTGTGCTGCACCGCCAACGAGGTCGCCATGCGCCACGGCATCCCCATGGCCGGCAACTTCCTCCAGCAGGAGAACGTGGTGCTGACCGGCGCCTGCGAGGCCATCGTCGTGGACGTGCAGTGCATCTTCCCCGCTCTCGGCCCCCTGTCCAAGTGCTTCCACACCAAGTTCGTGACCACCTCCCCCATCGCCCAGATGCCCGATTCCGATTATATCGAGTTCAATGAGGCGACTGCCGGCGAGAACGCGAAGAAGATCGTGGAGATGGCCGTTCGCAACTTCAAGAACCGCAAGCCCGAGCTGGTTCACATTCCTCAGCTGAAGACCAACGCCACCGTCGGCTACTCCGTCGAGGCCATCAAGAAGTGTCTGGACGGCGTCACCAACAGCCACGTGGACGACGTCAACACCATGATCCCTCTGATCCAGTGCGTGAAGTCCGGCGTGCTGCGCGGCGCCGTGGCCCTGGTCGGCTGCAACAACCCCCGCGTCCGCCACGACTACGCCCATATTGAGCTGATGAAGAAGATGATCGCCAACGACATCATCGTCATCGTGTCCGGCTGCTCCGCCCAGGCTGCCGCCAAGGCCGGCCTGCTGAGCAAGGAGGCCAAGAGCCTTTGCGGCGAGGGCCTCAAGCGCGTCTGCGAGCTGGTAGACATCCCGCCGATTCTGCACATGGGCTCCTGCGTTGACATCTCCCGCATGATGATCCTGGCGGCCGACATCGCCAAGGATTGGGGCATCGACATCTGCGACGTGCCCGTCGTGGGCTGCGCGCCTGAGTACATGTCCGAGAAGGCCGTGTCCATCGGCAACTACGTCGTGGCCACCGGCATCGACACCTTCCTGGGCGTCAACCCCTACACCAAGGGCGGCCCCGCCATCGAGGCGCTGCTGCAGGGCAGCATCAAGGATTGGGTCGGCGCGAACTTCACCGTCGAGCTGGACATCGAGAAGATGGGCGACGACATGATCGAGCGCATCGAGGAAAAGCGCGTCGCGCTGGGCATTTGAGCATGAATTAGAAACAGGGCGCGGGGAATGCTTCAAGCCATTCCCCTCCCGAATCAGATCGAAAGGATTCAGTTTATATGAAGGTAGCAGTCACCGGAAAGGGCGGCGTTGGAAAGACCACCCTGTCCTCCATACTGGCGCGGCTCTACGCCGACGAGGGCCGCACGGTCCTTGCGGCCGACGTCGATCCCGACGCGAACCTGGGTCTGGCGCTGGGCTTTACCGAGGAGGAGGTCAATTCCATCACTCCCATCTCCAAGATGCGCAAGCTGGTTGAGGAACGCACCGGCGCGAACAACCTGAACAAGTTCTTCAAGCTGAATCCCCAGGTCAGCGACATCCCCGACACCTACGCCCGTGAAATCAACGGCGTCAAGCTGCTGGTCATGGGCACGGTGGAAACCGGTGGCTCCGGTTGCGTATGTCCCGAGCACGTGATGCTCAAGGCCATACTCTCCAGCCTGATCTTCCGCAAGGACGACGTGGTCATCATGGACATGGAGGCCGGCCTGGAGCACCTGGGCCGCGGCACCGCCAGCATGATGGACCAGTTCATCGTCGTGATCGAACCCGGCGCGCGCAGCATCCAAACCTACCAGAAGGTCAAGCAGCTGGCCGCGGACCTGGGCATCACCCGGGTGCGCGTGGTCGCCAACAAGGTGCGCAACGAAGATGACGAGGCCTTCCTGAAGGCTCGCATCCCCGAGGACGCCCTGCTGGGGTTCATCCACTACGACGCGGACGTGATCGACGCCGACCGGCGCGGCATGTCGCCCTACGATATCAGCGCACGCACCGTCGATGAGATTCGGGCCATCAAGGCGCGCATCGACAGCGAAAAGGAAGCCTGATTCGCTGCCGTGCGCCCCCCCTGACGGCTGAATTACCAGAATCAATCATGAAAGGAATGTAGAGATAGATGGGACTGTTTCAAACCGTATTCCGTGGTTCCGATGAAATGTACTTCAAGGCGGAGGAAGAGCTGAACAAGGTCATCGCTGAGCTGGGCGAAGACGCCCCCATGACGATGCCCGACACCGCCTATTTCCTGGCTTGCATTTACGCCTACCTGGGCCAGAAGGTCACCACCCTGGGCGAGCTGAAGACCGCGCTGGCCTCCATCCGCGCCATGATGACCCGGGACAACCGCACCAAGAGCATCTTCGATTCCGGCGTGGCCACCGCCATGGCTGCTGAGGTGATTGAGGCGACCAAGTACGCCCGCACCCCCACCCCCTACGAGGGCACCCAGTACCACGGCCACTTCTCCGACGCCGAGGTGCGCGAGCTGGGCGTTCCGCTGGTCACCCGCGACATCCCCGGCTTCGTGGTCATGATCGGCCCCGCCCCCTCCGTTGAGGAAGCGGTGGACATGGTCAAGGGCTACCAGAGCCGCGGCATCTTCGTGTTCATGATCGGCGGCATCATCGACCAGGTGCACTCTGCCGGCGTGAACACCGGCTTCGGCGTGCGCTGCGTGCCCGTCGGCCCTGACATCTGGTCCGTCGGCCACGTTATCAGCCTGGTTACCCGCGCCACCATGATCTTTGGCGCCACCGAGCCCGGCGACGCCCAGGCGTTCCACGATTACACCATGGCCCGCATCTTCGCCTTCGTCAACGCCTACGCGCCCGTGGACGACATCGTCGTGGCCTGCGGCGCCGGCGCCATCAAGATGGGCTTCCCGGTCATCACCAACGACGACCACGATCCCACCTGGCCCGTGCCGAAGAGCCTGATCGTCTACAAGGACACCAAGGACTGGATCGAAACCTCCTTGGAGGCCCGCGACATCAAGATCAAGATCACCAACATCGACATCCCCGTGGCCTTCTCCTCCGCTTACGAGGGCGAGATCATCCGCAAGAAGGACATGCGCATCGAGATGGACGGCTCCCGCGTGGACTGCGTCGAGCTGGTGCAGACCAAGGAACCCCACGAGATCGAGGACCATCGCATCACCGTGGAAGGCCCCGACTTTGACGAGTTCGAGGTCGGCGCGAAGATTCCGATCGCCTACATCGTGGACGTCTGCGGCAAGAACATGCAGACCGACTTCGAGGGCGTGTTCGAGCGCAAGTTCCACAGCTTCCTGAACTGCATCGAGGGCGTGATGCACACCGGCCAGCGCGACATGATCCGCATCCGTGTGTCCAACGCCTCCTTCGACGCCGGCTTCCGCGCCCGCCACATCGGCGAGGTGCTGTACGCCAAGATTAAGAGCGAGTACGACACCGTCGTTGACAAGTGCCAGGTGCGCATCTACACCGACCCCGAGAAGGTCAAGCAGCTGCGCGAAGAGGCCAACCACACCTTCGACAAGCGCGACGAGCGCCTGAAGACCATGACCGATGAGAGCGTGGACGTGTTCTACACCTGCATACTGTGCCAGGCCTTCTCCCCCTCCCACGTCTGCATCGTCACCCCCGAGCGCCTGGGCCTGTGCGGCGCCGTGTCCTGGCTGGATGCCAAGGCCACCAATGAGCTGGACCCCAACGGCCCCTGCCAGATCGTGCCCAAGAGCCGCATGATCGACGAACGCACCGGCCGCTATGAGGACGTGAATGAGGCCGTCAACAAGTACAGCCACGGCGCGCTGGAGCAGGTTACCCTGTACTCCATCATGGAAGACCCGATGACCTCCTGCGGCTGCTTCGAGTGTATCTGCGGCATCGAGCCCCTGTCCAACGGCGTGGTCATCGTCAACCGCGAGCACGTGGGCATGACCCCCATGGGCATGAGCTTCTCCGAGCTGGCCTCCATGACCGGCGGCGGCGTACAGACCCCTGGCTTCATGGGCCACGGCAAGCACTTCATCGCCTCCAAGAAGTTCATCAAGGCCGAAGGCGGCCTGGCCCGCATCGTGTGGCTGCCGAAGGCCCTGAAGGAGCAGATCGCCGAGCGCCTGGACGAGTCCGCCAAGGAACTCTACGGCATCGACAACTTCTCCAGCATGATCGCTGACGAGACCGTCTGCACCGAGGACCCCGAGGAGCTGCTCAACTACCTGACCGAGGTCGGCCATCCCGTGCTGGGCATGGAGCCGCTGATGTAGTCGCAGAGCGACAGTCATTTGCCGCCGCGCATACGCATCCCACCCGTCCCGACCAATCCGGGACGGGTGGGTGTTTCGTCTCTATCGATACGACCCGCGACCCGACGTCTTTCCGCGCCGTCGATTCAGGCGCAAAAATACGAACTATTATGAGAGTCGTTGACAGCAACAGCGGGTTGCTTGTATTCCAGGTATCTCTATAGTAGAATGTAGGCATAAGCAAAACTATGAGGGAGGTACTTGCCGTGAATACACAGGATGTCATTCATAAGCTTAGAACGAACATGGGGCTGTCCCAGGACGATCTCGCCGAAAGGGTATTCGTCACCCGGCAGGCGGTGTCCCGATGGGAAAACGGCGATACCGTGCCGAACACGGAGACTTTGAAGCTGCTCTCCCGGCTCTTCAATGTCTCGATCAACACGCTTCTTGGCTCTCCGCAGAAGCTGATTTGCCAGTGCTGCGGCATGCCGCTGGACGACACGATCATCGGCAAGGATAAGGACGGAACCCCCAATGAGCATTATTGCCAGTGGTGCTATGCCGACGGCAGCTATACCTACAGCGACATGGACGACCTGATCGACGTCTGTGTGGGAAACATGGTCAGCGACAGCTTCACAGAGGAACAGGCCCGCGCGTATCTCAGGCAAACCCTGCCACAGTTGGATTACTGGAAGCGCTACGAGGAACTGAGTGACGGCGAGCAGTTTGAGGCCTTCAAACGGCGGTTGATTGATGAGATCAATGATCTGCAAATTGAAGGGATGCCCAGGGTTGAAAAGCTGAACGCCCTGGTCGGCAGCTTTGTCAACCTGGAATATCCGCTTCCCAGCGGCATGAAGGCGAAATTCCTCAACGACCGAACCACCTATCTGGGAAACCAGCTGGCATCTGAGTTCGGCGGTGAACGATGCTTCGGCGTGCTGGCGTGCATGGACTTCATACTAATCTGCACCTATGAGAAGGACGGCCTCAACCCGGAGCTGGTGCTGTACAAGAAGAGATAATCATTTCATTGGAACGGGGTGACATGATGGACAAGAAGGCCCTGCGCCGGGAAATCGGCGCGAAGAAGCGCGCGCTGAGCGCAGCGGAAATTGAATCGAGAAGCGCGGCACTGGCGGATAAGCTGTACGCAACGGAGCAGTACAGGAACGCGAAATCCCTCTATGCCTACCTCTCCTTCAACCAGGAGGTGCGCACAGATTCCATCATCCGTCGGGCCTGGGCGGAGGGCAAGCGGGTGGCGGTGCCGAAGGTCGTCGGGAATGAGATGGTGTTTATCTGGATCGACAGCTTTGACAACCTGGTCCCCCAGGGCGCGTTTCACATCATGGAGCCCATCGGGGACGGCCCCGTCGCGGGCGACGAAACGGCGCTGATCCTGATGCCCGGGCTGGCCTTCGACCCCCAGGGGCATCGCGTGGGCTACGGCGGCGGTTACTACGACCGCTACCTCGCTGCCCAGCCCAATCACCCCACCGTGGCGCTGTGCTACGATTTCCAGCTGTACGAGCATCTGGATGTGGACGAATACGACGTGCCTGTGGATACAATCATCACGGACGCACAAAAATGAGGCAACCAACCGTTGCCTCATTTTTTTACGCCTGTACTATGCGCTCATTCGCCGCTGGCGCTTGCTCTTGAAATAATGCTCCAGTATCGGAACATACAGGAAGCACACGATGCCCGCGGTAAAGCCGCCGTTGTACAGGTTGAAGCCGCCGTGAATGGCGGGGACGCTGGTGACCAGACAGTAGTGCAGTATGCCCGCGACGATGCCGGCAATGATGCCGTACTCGCCGGAAATCGGCGCGAGGCCACTGGCGAAGCAGAGGCCCACGACGATGGCCTGGGCATTGACGGCGAAGGCCGTGATGCCCGCCTTGTTCAGCAGGCCCATGATCACATAGCCGATCATGATCGGGAACACGTTCAGCGGCGTCGCGCCGTTGCAGCAGCAGCACAGCATACAGAACACCGCGCCCATCGTGGCGCCGGTGAAGGTCGCGCCGATGAGGTTGTAGTACAGCATGATGAACAGGCCGTACACGCCGATGTTCATCAGGTTTGCGCCGCCGCTGTACTTCGCGGTGAAGTCGGACTTATAGCCCGAATCCACGATCAACTTGGTGTAGTCGCCGAGCCCGCCGTTGAGAATCAGGCCGCCGATCACGCACAGCCCGAACAGCACGCAGCAGAACACATTCACGAACATCCGGTTGCCGTCGCCCAGGGTAGCGGTGATGGCCGGGGCTTCGACACCGGGGATCTTGTAGAGCACCGCAAAGATGAAGAAGCACAGGAAGCCCGCGGCGGGGCCGGCGTTGTAGAGGTCATAGCCCTTGTGGAATCCCGGGGAATGGGCGCACAGCGCGGGCATTGCGCAGCCCACAACCACGCCGATCACCAGCGCCAGCACCACGCCCAACAGCGTCAGGTGGGGCGTCTCCCCCATGACCGGGTAGTAGAACAGCACCTGGGTGATGATCGGCGCGACCGCCGTGGCAAACATGAAGAAGTTCAGGAACTTTCCGAAGGGCTGCTTCTTGATCAGCGCGTAGACCGCCACGCCCAGCATCAGCGGGATGATGTTCAGTATGCTCATGCCGTAGGAGCAGAAGCCCAGCGTCAGGAAGAAGGCGAGCACCGTGCCGCCGTTGACCGTCGCCCCGGGCAGGAACATCAGCGCGCAGCACACCGCGCCAACCAGGAAATAGTTCAGCATCGATCCGGATATGCTGCCGATCTCCGGCTTGAAGTAATCCTTGGTCAGCTGGGCCGGCATCAGGCAGATGCGGCGCAGGCCCGGTATCATCTCCTTCAGGTCCGGCGCAAAGAAGGCTCCGATCAGGAAGGCCAGCGTAAAGGCGCACATCACGGCCCGCAGCAGCTTGCCGTTGTCCATGAAGCGCTTCGTCTTGATGCTCATATGTGTTCCCCCTCGTATTCCCATTCGTTATTGTATGCATAGGGACGCTGTTTCACCGCCCACAGATCCGGGCGGGCGGCATAACGCCGCCCCTACATGGCTTGCATAGGCCCATCAAGCGCGATGGGCCTATGCAAATACTTACTTCGCCGCCTGGCGCTCCGCGGCCTCGACCACATGGCCGATCAGCACGCTGGTGGTCACGCTGCCGACGCCGCCGGGCACCGGGGTGATGGCCTCGACGATGGGCTCGACCTCGTCGAACACCGCGTCGCCGGCGATGGCGCCCTTGCCACCCTTGCTGTTGACCTTCTCGGGGTCCCAGTTGATGGACACATCGATCACGATCTGGCCGGGCTTGACGTAATCCTTGGTCAGGCTCTTCAGCACGCCTGCGGAGGACACCAGGATGTCCGCCTCGCGGGCCTCCTTGGGCACATCCACGGTGCGGGTGTGGCACACGGTGACTGTGGCGTTCTTGCCCATCAGCATCATCGCGGCAGGCTTGCCCACCACGAGGCTGCGGCCGATGACCACGGCCTTCTTGCCCTTGCAGTCGATGCCGTAGTAGTCCAGTATCTCCATGCACGCCTGGGGGGTGCAGGGCGGGAAGCCCAGGTCCTTGCGGCCCTCAAACACGCCCGCGTTGCTCAGGTCGGTCATGCAGTCCACGTCCTTGGCGGGGTCCAGGGTGTTGCAGATCTCGTCCTGTTCGGCCTTCAGGTGCTTCGGCAGGGGCCGGAACATCAGCACGCCATGGATGGTGGAATCCGCGTTGATGGCCCTGATCTGGTCAATCAGCGCCTCCTTGGTCACGTCCTCGGGCAGCACGAACTTCTGCACCTCGACGCCAATCAGCTCAGCGCGGGCAGTCGCGCCCTTCTCATAGGACAGGTCGGAGGGGTTTTCGCCGCAGCGGATGATGCCCAGCTTCGGCGCAATGCCCTTCGCCTTCAGCTCAGCCACCTTGGCCTGGAGCTTCGCGTTCAGGGCGGCGGTAACTTCCTTGCCTAATAACAGCTTTGCCATTTTATCTGCTCCTTTAGTTGAAGTTAGCGCGCACGGATGTGAAGATCTCGTCCGCCATGGCGCAATACTTGTCCAGCATGCCGTTGGCCTTGGCGTTCATTTCCTCGGCGACCGCGCGGTTCTTCAGGGACTTTGTGTTGATGAACACGTTCAGGCTTGCGCTTTGCAGCGCCGCCTTGCAACACACAGCGCCGCAGCCGGCGTCGGAGACGGCCAGGCGGGAGCCCTTCGCCGCGAACACGGCGATGGCGTCGATGGCCTCGCAGCACAGCTCCATGATCTTCATCGGCACCGCGCAGGCCACGATGGTAGCCTCCTCCAGTACCTTGTCGCGGTTCGGGTCGTCCTTGGGGATGCCGTAGGCCTTCGCCAGGGGCTCAAAGCCCTCGGCGTCCGCGGGCACCTGGTTCAGAAGGTCCTTCTGCAGGCCATCGCACTTGGCCTTCAGGGCGATGATCTCCGCCTCCACATCGGCATACTTTTTCTTGCCGACGGTCAGGGAACCCACCATGTTGCCCAGCGCCGTGCCGATGGCGCCCACCAGCGCCGCCGCGCCGCCGCCGCCCGGAACCGGGGCGTTGGAGGCCAGCACTTCCACAAATTCACGGCAGGTATTTTGCGTGAAATCCTTTGCCATAGTATGATCTCCTTTACTCTGAACATATCCGTAGGGGCGGCCAATGGCTGCCCGCCCGGCAGCGTTTGGCAACGCTATATCCGGCGGGTGGCACATCGCCGCCCCTACAAGTGCATCATTATCATATCCGGCCGCCGTGCGACGCGGATGCCTGCCCCACAATCCACGGGGCAGGCAGACGGCAATTCAGCGCGGCAGCCATTGCCTGCCGGTGTAACCGGCTTAGAACAGGCCGGAAACCTTGCCGGTCTCGGTGTCCACATCCACGCGGCGATAGGCCGGGTCGGAGGCGGTGCCGGGCATCATGGAAATGGTGCCGGCCATCGGGCAAAGGAACTTCGCTCCGCCGTACTCCAGGATGTCGCGGATGGGCAGACGCCAGCCCTTCGGCACGCCCTTCAGGGTCGGGTCGTGGGACAGGGATAGGTGGGTCTTGACCATCATGGTGCAGTAGTCGGCATACTTCGGATCGCTCTCGAAGCGCTTGGCCTTCTCGATGGCCAGGGGCGCCCAATCGACGCCGTCCGCGCCATAGACTTCCTTGGCGATGCGCTCCACGCGCTCACGCAGGGGCATCTCGAGGTCGTACAGGAACTTGATCTCGGGCTTCTGCTCGCAGGCTTCCACGACCACCTCGGCCAGCTCCCTGGCGCCCTCGCCGCCGTAGCGCCAGTGGTTGGACTGGGCGCAGCGCACGCCGCGCTCGGCGCACAGGCGCTTGATCAGGGCGATCTCGTTGTCGGTGTCGGTGTAGAACTGGTTGATGCACACCACGGGCACGATGCCGGACTTCAGCACGGTATTCACGTGATGGAACAGGTTCTCGCAGCCCTTCTCCACCAGCTCCAGGTTCTCCTGGGTGTACTCCACGGGCAGGGGACGGCCGGGAGAGACCTTGGGTCCGCCGCCGTGCATCTTCAGGGCGCGGATGGTGGCCACGATGACGGAGACGTTCGGGGTCAGGCCGGACAGGCGGGTCTTGACGTTCCAGAACTTCTCGAAGCCGATGTCAGCGGCGAAGCCGGACTCGGTGACGTGGTAGTCGAACAGCTTGAGGGCCAGACGGTCGGCAATGACGGAGGACTGGCCGATGGCGATGTTCGCGAAGGGGCCGGCATGGATCAGCACGGGCTGATGCTCGACGGTGTAGCACATGGTGGGATTGATGGTGTTGCGCATCCAGGCGGTCATGGCGCCGGCAACCTCCAGGTCCTCACAGGTCACGGGCTCGCCGCTGCGGCTGTAGGCCACGACGATCTTGCCGATGCGCTCGCGCAGGTCCTTCAGGTCCTTGGCGACGGCCAGTATGGCCATCAGCTCGGAACCGACGGCGATGCCAAACTTGCTCTCCATCAGGTAGCCGTCCTTGGGGCCGCCCACGCCGATGATGATGTTGCGAAGGCCCTGGGCGCAGAAGTCCAGCACCCAGCCCATCTCGATGCGCTTGGGGTCGATATCCAGGCGACGGCCCATGTTGTGCTTGGCCATCTCCTCGTCGGTGTAGTTGCGCTCGTGCTGCATACGGGCGTTCAGCGCCACCATGGCCAGGTTGTGGGCGTTCATGATGTCGTTGATGTCGCCGGTCAGGCCCAGGGAGAACTCGGTCATGGGCATCAGCAGGGCGTTGCCGCCGCCAGCCGCAGTGCCCTTGACGTTCATGGTGGGGCCGCCGGAGGGCTGGCGCAGCGCGCCGCCGACGTTCTTGCCGATCTTCGCCAGGCCCTCGATCAGGCCCAGGGAGACGGTGGACTTGCCCTCGCCCAGGGGGGTGGGGGTGATGGCGGTAACCTCAATGAACTTGCCGTCGGGCTTGTCCTTCAGGCGATTCATGATCTTGATGAAGTCAAGCTTCGGGGTCTTGCCGTAGGGAATGATCTCCTCGGGCAGCAGACCCAGCTTCTCCCGGAAATAATCCACCGGGGGCAGCTTTTTCTCGGCATTCTCGGCGATCTGCCAGTCTTTATAGACCGTAGGATCAAGCATGTCGGTTTTTTCGAAGATCGTGGGATCAAGCATGGTCAGGTTTCCTCCTTTATTGATTGCGTTCAATAACATGGCGGTGCTTGTCTTGCGTCGGGACCGGTCTTCCGCACGGCGCAAGACGCTCACCTGTCACCGAGCAATAGTATACCACGATTATTCAAACCAGTCAATAAATAACAGTGTAATTATTACGGAAATACGGCGGTTTAACATCCGCCAAAGGCGACTGAGATTGACAGGTCCGGGGCGATGTGATACATTGTTTCCATAGAATCTGATAGGGAGTGTCACAATCCATGCTGAATTACAAGGGTTTGAAGGGGACCTATGAACGGCTGATCGTATCGGAGGCCAGCGTCGACCGCCAGATGGACGCGCTGCTGGCGCAGCACACCAAGGTCATCCCCGTCACCTCCCGCGCCAGCGAGCCCGGGGATGAGCTCATACTGGATTACGCGGGCTTTTGCGACGGCGTCCAGTTCGAGGGCGGCACGGCCCAAAACCAGTCCCTCGTGCTGGGCAGCGGCACGTTCATCCCCGGCTTCGAGGAACAATTGGTGGGCACGCGCCCCGGCGACCAGGTGGACGTGCGCGTCACCTTCCCCACCCCCTATCACTCCGAGGCACTGGCGGGCAGGGACGCCGTCTTCAAGTGCACCGTGCGGGCCATACAGCAGCGGGAGAAATACGCCCCCGACGATGCCTTTGCCAGGGAGGTCGGCGGCTTCGACAGCTTCGAAGCGATGCGCGACGCGCTGAAGCAGGGTATGCAGGCCTATGCCGACCAGCAGGCCGACGCCGACCTGAAGCTGCGGCTGCTGGACACGCTGGTCGAAGCGTATGACGGCAAGATCGACGACGCACAGGTCGATGACGCCCTCGAGGCCGAGATGCAGTCCCTTCGCGCCCAGCTTGCCCGCCAGGGGCTGACACTGGAGGCCTACTGCCGCTTCACCGACAAGACTGAGGATCAGCTGCGCCAGGATCGTATGCCGGACGCGCGGAAGCGGGTAGTACGCCAGCAGGTGCTGTTGGGGATCATCGAAGCGGAGGGCATCGAAGCCAGCGAGGACGACGTGGCTTTGGAGATTCAAAAGCTGTGCCGCCAGAACAACATGACCCCCGAACAGCTGTCCACCCGATTGGACGACGCCGCCCAGCGGGCCATCGTCCAGAACGTCCTTGCGGACAAGGCGCTGGAATGCCTGCGGCAGTACGCCGAGATCGAAACCGTTGAAAAACAGGAAGCATAGGGGGCTGTCTCAGAAAGCATAAACATACGAAGGATATGCAATTGTAGGGGCGGTGTTGCGCCGCCCGCCGGGTACAACGAACCATTTCCTACCCGGGCGGGCGCCGCAACGGCGCCCCTACAGCTGTTTTATGCAGCGATATTCTTTTCAGACGGTCCCGTCTATTCCTCCCTGACGCCCATCGGTATGGTCTCCAGCACGAAATCCTTGAAGGCCATCTGTTCCGGGGAGAGGTATTTCTTCTTGTGGACGAAGTACAGGTGGTAGGGCATGGTGCCCTCAATGGGAAAGGAAAGCACCTTGCCCTCGGCCACGGCCTCCTGCACCGCTACCTCGGAAATCACCGAAATGCCAACGCCGGCGGCCACCAGGCGCATGATCGTCTCGGTATCGTCCACGCCCGCCGCCACGTTCAGCTTGACATTGGGGATGTTCAGCTTCGACCAGCGCAGGAACTCCTGTTGGAGGGTGGAGGTGCTGCTGCGGGTAATCAGCCGCTCCTCGCCGAACATCGCGTTGGGAAACACCCGGCCCTCCAACGCCCTGAAACGGGGCGCGTTGGGGGTGATGACGACCAGGTTGGCCATGTCACAGTGCTTTACGGCGTAGTCGGAATTCATCAGCTTCATCGTGCAAAAGGCAAACTCCGCCGATTCCGATTGCAGCCGGTTCAGGATCTCCGAATGGGCGCAGGTGATGAAGTTGAAGCTGACCTCCGGAAAGCGCCTGTTGAACTCTATGATGCGGTTGGTCAGGTAGTAGCGCACGATGTAGGGCGTGGCGATGATGTTGATGGTCTTGACCTCCTGGTTGGCGCGGCTGAGGGCGAATATACTGTCGCGGTTCAGCTTCAGCATCTGCCGGGCATAGTTGTAGAAGGTGCGGCCGGCGGGGCTCAGCTCCATGCTGCGGGTGGTGCGGTTCAACAGCCGCGTGCCCAGCTCCGATTCCAGATTGCGAATATGAATCGTCACCATCGACTGGGAAAGCTGCAGGCGCTCGGCGGCATTGGAAAAGCTGCCCTCGTCCACGGCGGCCACAAAGGATTCAAGTTGCTTAAAGTCCATCGCCCTGTTCTCCATCAACTATCATGAATTGAATCCATTATAAATGATTATTCATAAATTGTCAAACAGAAAAGGTAGCGCAACCACTACCTTTTAATCTACATCCTGCGCTTCAGGTCGGATATCAGTATATCCCCCACCACCGTCCGGTCCTCGGCGGAGAAGGCCTGGGGGAAGTTGTCCGAAAACAGTATCTGGCTGTTGGGGGGAAATTCGTCGTCGCCCTCCCATACGATCAGCCGGACATCATAACCGGGCATGATTTCCAGCTGGAACGAGGCGTCGCCCTTGTCCAGCGGGATGGCGGGCATTTGGGCCGCCGCGGCCTTGAACGCCTCCAGGCGGGTGCCGAAGGTGAATGCCGCCCGGTTCAGGCAGCGCCCGGTGAAGGGCTTCAGGTAAACCTCGCCCCAGGGCATTTCCCGATAGGGCAGGAACGCTCCCGTTCCCACCGACCGTTTGCCCTCCAGCAGGTAGCGGATCAGCAACATCTGCGCCGGCAGGTTGGACAGCGCGAAGCCATCCTTCGTGGCGCTGCTTATAGCAAATTTCGGCCATGTGATCGCATAGTCCACGTACAGAAGGCGCATGGTGAAGACCCGGTTCGCCTGGTCGTATTTGACGCCGCAGCGCTCCGCGGCTTCAATGGGGTCCAGCTTTTCAAACAGGCCGGTATAGTGTTCAAAGGGCACCATTTCCTTGTGGTTTTCCACGTTTGGCATGATTCTAACCTCTTTTCGTAAATGCGCTTGCCAACAGGCTCACGGCCACCAGCGCTGCATGATTTCCGGCAGCTCTGTGTCCGTCCAGGCCGCCTGCATGGCCTCGTAGGAATTCACATTTCCAACCACGTTGGCCTTCCGGGTATTGCGCAGCTTGGGCAGTGCGTCCGCGGGTGCATCGGTCACGACGATGCACTCGTTGCATTCATACAGGAAGTCCCGGCTGATCTTCTCGATGCCGGAGGGCACAAACACGAATTGCAGCTCCGGGCATTCGCGAATTGAACCGTTTCCGGCGACGCGCACGCCATTGCCCAGCCGCACCGTGTGCAGTATCGGATATTCACAGATCACGTCATAGCCGATTTCGGTGATGCCGTCGCCGATGATGATGTCCTTGACCATATCAAAGGTCATGCTCTCGCCCTCGACAAGCGCCTGCATGTCGGTGCCGTACAGTTTGCCTTCACCGCCGATATATACGCCGCCGTCCTCCAGCGTTTCGATATACAGGCTCTCGTTCTGCCGGGTATAGGCCACCTCAGCTGTCCAGCGTATGATCTCCCGACCATCGACACACAGGTACACCAGCAGCACAAAGATCACCACCAGCGCCGCGAGAAAAACCCGCTTACCCCCATCGTTCCCCATCAGTCGATCGTCCCTTCCTGCACCAGCAGCGACACGTCGTGGAACACACCCGTCTGCCGCAGCTCCCGGATCAGGCCCGCGGAGTCCTTCACCCTGCGAACCTCTATGATCAGGTTCACCGCGTCGTTGTGCACGCTCTCGGTGCGCACGTTGTACCACTTCGCATACTTCTTCACAATGCCCATGGTCTTGCCTTCGTCATAGGGATAGCTGCCGTCCAGCACCAGTATACGGTTCCGGGCCACCCCCGGCACCTCGTCCGACAGCAGTATCGCGATGCCCAGGATCAGCGTCAGCGGCAGCGCGATAAAGTACAGCCCCGCCCCGCAGATGATGCCCGTGGCGATGGACCAAAATAGGAACACCAGGTCCAGCGGGTTCTTGATGGCCGTCCTGAAGCGCACGATGGACAGCGCGCCCACCATGCCCAGCGATACCACCACGCTGGCCTGTATCGTCAGAATCACAGACACCGTTATGACGGACAGGGCCACCAGCGACACCGCGAACTCCTTGGAAAAGAAGTACTTCCTCGATTTGAAGTAGTACACCGCGCAGATTACCAGTGAAATGACCAGGCACACCAGCATCGCCAGCACCGCGTACCGGAACGTGATCTCGGTATTGGCGTACGATGTCAAAAAGCCCTTCTTGAAGATGTCCTTGAAGCCCATTAATTTGTCCCTCCGTATCTTTTCATGATAATCTCGGGCCGCTCCCGGAAAAACTGGTCTATGCTGTCACAGCCTTCGTAGAAGTCGTCCAGCGTCATGGTCGCGTGGCTGAAGCGCTGGTACTTCTTTTCGATGGCCGCCGCCATGTGCTGTTTGTAATCCGCGATGAACACACTCACCCGCTCCGGCGAGAAGGTGCCTGTGGACAGTTCCAGCAGCCTCTCCCGAAGCGCCCTGGAAAACGACTCGTTTTTCAGCAGTCCGGCGAACATCGGGTCCCGATTGGCCGCGTCCTTCATGGTATTCGCCTTCACCCATTCCAGGTGCATGCCCTGTTCCACATCGTACAATATCCATCGCCAGCGGCAGTCCCCGAAGGCGGTATCATCCCTGTAGCGGGAGCGCCATAGGGCGATGTTGTTGATCGGCCAGTCGGAATTTCCGATGTATATTTCCATGGCGAAATAGTCGATGCAGGACTGTATGTCCAGCAGCTCGCAAGCCCGGGCGTAGTTGTCCGGGGCGCGCATGTCGTGGTTAGCGATGAATTCCACCACGTCATTGTAGAGGGCTTCGTCCTCGTCCTGCCCCACCTCAACGTGGCCGTGCTTGACCTCGACAATATTCCGGGGATCAACGCCGTACTTCTGGCTCAGGTAATCGGCCTTGAACCGTGGCGCGAGCCAGTAGACGCCCCAGTACTCCCCGTCCAGGAACATCACGCAGGGCGCCAGCTCGCGGTCTGCAAAATCCATGCCGTCGGTCAGCGTCTCCGCCAGGTAGTCCGCCAGCAGCAGCTCGCTGGGACCATAGTACAGCGTCAGCCGGTTCAGTGAGTAGCGCGCGTCGAACAGGTTCCCGGTATCCAGCGTCGGGGACCCGTACTGCTTTCGCGCGTAGATATTCAGGTTCTTGGGGAGATTGGCCCGGGTGGCTTTGCCCTGAATGCGAATGCCGAATTGTCCGGAGAACACCGTTTCGCCGCTCGCGTCGAAGCAGCAGATCGACGCCGGTCGCTCCCACTCCCTGCCTCGTTGATTGTAATTGGCCTTCCATGCGAACACGTTGGTCTTGTCACCCTCGACATGGCCGTCCTTGACCGTTTGGGCAAAGGTATCGCCCAGCACGTATATGCCCTTTGTGGCGTCGAACAGGTTGGCGGGATCGGTAACGATGGACATGATGTTCATGCCCTGATAGCCGTGCTTCTCCCCGAAGCCCACAAAGTAGACCGCGTCGCCAACCGGGCTGCGGTTGCCGTGCTTGTCGACGCAGACCGCACGCACCACGGTGGCCTTGTCCACGGGCGCGTCGGGCACCTGGTAGTGATGGTACTCCCTGACGTTGTTCTTCTCCAGCAATTCCGGCTTCAGGTAGGCTGAAACGTCGGTGATGTTGCTGTACACGTTTTCATTCGGGCTGGCATCCTCTATCCATATGGGCCCGGTGTAGGGTATGCTGCGCTCGTCCGGCTCGCTGGAATCCAGGGTATAGTAAATATCGCCGCCGTCAGCCGCCAGCTCGAGAAGGAACGGCGCGTCATAGAATCCCGATGGCGCGGAGAAGCGCACCTGTTGCAGTGATTGCGATTGCTGAACGGGCTGCATCGCCGCGAAGGCAAACAGCGCCGCGAGGCCCGCGGCTCCCAGCGCCAGGTACACAGCTCTTCTCCATCGACGCATCGAATCTACTTGCCTCCAGCCATGCTTATTCAATCCGGGGCCGTCGGCCACCATTTGGAAACGCCTGCCGGCAGCTTGGCGTCCCTGGCGGCTTCCGACAGCGCCGCAAGGGAATCCACCCTTTCCAAAACCTGCTTCTTTTTGCTGACATTGGAAAATGCCGGAAGGTCCGCGGCGTTCCCGTCAGTGACCACGACGCAATCCCTGCAATCGTACAGGAAATCCAGGGGCACGTCCTCCAGCCCGGCGGGATAGTAGATGTATTTGAGCTTTGGGCAGCTTTTCAAGGCGCCCGGGGCGACACGAATGAGGCCGGCGCCCAGCTTCAGGCTTTGCAGATTATCAAAGCCATTGAAGACGTCGATGTCTATTTCGGTGATACCGTCGCCGACAATGACATCCCGGACGTCATCGTCTTCCAGGCCGGCAATCCTGAGCAGGCTCCGCAGATCGGAGTTGTACAGTGGCCCCTCGCCTTCAATCGCAACCACGCCATCGCCGTCCACCGACAAAGCCAGCGCCTGGTTCGCCCGGGGATAGCGCCGGTCAATCGACATCTGCACATCGACCGAGCGACGGGCATAGAGAAAGACGAGCAGGCCAAGGCAGGCCAGCAACGCCGCCGCAAAAACCCGTCTTCCCCCATCGTTCCCCATCAGTCAATCGTCCCTTCCTGCACCAGCAGCGACACGTCGTGGAACACACCCGTCTGCCGCAGCTCCCGGATCAGGCCCGCGGA
>CADBVG010000019.1:7791-52028 GCA_902798105.1 uncultured Eubacteriales bacterium | reverse complement strand
CCCGTCTGATTCATAACCGCTAGAGTGTTCCCGGGCATTGGTATGCCCTTTTTCAGAGCCCTTGGCAGTTTTGTTTCACAGTAAAATGCCTGAAGCGCATTTTCAGCGCCTTGGGCTGCATTTCTGTGTTGATTTCCCCTGACTCAACTCAGTCGACTTTCTTCAGGTAGCGAAGCGCCATGAAGCCTCGCCGACCCGCGCAGTCCACGTAGGCGCAACGATCGTCAAAGGCGTACACGTGGACCGAAGTGCCCTTCGGCAGGCTGGCCAGGGGCTTTCCGACGAGATCCGCGCTGCGGTAAAGGGCCGCGTCGACGGTGGTCACGGCGTCGCATTCCAGGTAATTCACGCCGGAGGTTTCGACCGGCTGGGCTTCGGTCAGTTCCAAGGTTTCGATGCGCATGTAGCCCATGACGCCGTCGGCGTTTACACAAGCCCACGCGCCGTTGTAGGCGCCCAGCTGGACCTGCGTGCCCCTGTCCAGGCGGGTGAGGGGCGCGTCAGATTCGCTCCAGGAGGGGTACAACGGGGCATTGTCGGCGGTGACGGTGGCGAACCGCTTCCCCTTTACGGTGGTGATTTTGCCGCCCTCGATGGCTTCGCCGTCGGGCTGAGGCGGGGTGTCAGAGAGTCCGCTGCGAAGCACGAACCCGGTGATGCCCCGGGCGCGCACGCAGGCCCACTTGTCGTTGTAGGCGCCCAGGCGGACCTTCTCGCCGGCCTTCAGCGTGGCCAGTATTTCAGCGTCGGTGGAATAGTGCTTGAACAGGGACAGCGCGTCCACGCTGACGTAGCGGTAGGGCTTGTCCTTGAGCACGGTGATGTCGCCACCCTCGATGTCCGCGCGCTCCGGGGCGTTGACCTGTTGAACGGCGGACAGCGACGCCAGCTTCACAAAGCCGGTCGCGCCGTCGGCGGTGCGCACCTGGGCCCAGGTATCGTTGTAAGCCAGTATCCGTACCCGATCGTCCTTTTCCAACGTCAGCAGCGGGGACACGGAATCGTCGGTGTTGACGTACAGGCTGGCCCGTTCAGTCAGCAGCCCGTACAGGTTGTCCTGTGCGGTGACGACATCGTCAGCGTCCGTAGCGGCTGCGTTGCCCTGGAGGGTCAGGGCGCTGCGGGGGATGAAACCCTCGATATCATTGGCAGTGGTGATCAGCGCCCACTTGTCGGTGTAGGCGTTCAGGCGCACCTGCGTTCCCCCGGGCAGGGTCTCGAGGGCAAGGGCGGTCTTGACGGGCAGCTGGAGAACCTCTACCGGACCGCCGCTGATCCGGGCGTAGGTCTCGCCCTGGACCTGCGCCGCGGTGACGCCCGTCAGGGCGAAGGATGTCAGCGCGTCGGTATGTATGAAGCCGTACAGCTTGCCGCTGCTGATGGCGGCCCATTCGCCCCGCACGGCGTAAACCGTGGCGCTCGCCCCCGCGGGCAGTGTGGTCCGGGCCGCGCCGGTATCATCGGCGCTTTCATACAGCCGGGTCTTCTGTTTCAGGCGGGCGGTGGCGATGGCCTGGGCGTTGGGGGAGGCCGCTGTGGTATCTTCGACGCTGCCGCTGGATTTGTCGGTCAAACGCTCGCGGCGCAGGTCGATACCGGGATAGTAGTATTCGAGAATCGTCTCGCAGGAAAGCCCCTTGCGGGCCATGGCCTGGGCGCCGCGCTGGCTCATGCCCACGCCGTAGCCCTTGCGGCGGAAGGAGATTTCAAAGGCCTGGTCGATGCGTGTGACCCACACGGTTTCGTTGTCCTCGCCGTTAATACCCAAATCGTACCACTGCTCCAGGCCGCCGTAGGTGGGCACGTGCACCGTTACGTGTGTCTCTGCGCCGATGCCGGTTTCAACGGCCAGCGTAAAGGCCAGCGAGCGATAGAGTCTGCTGGGGGCGTCGAAGCGGGGATCCTCGGGCTGTATGGCGTCGATGGCGATGATCCGCGCCCCTTCGGGATCAAGGCCCTGCCGGACGAGCTGCTCGGCCACGCCCGCGTCGAGGGCAGCCTGGAGGTGGACGTCCAGATCGGCGGCGTCCTCGCGGAGGGTAGCGGTCTTCCGGACGCCGACATCGAGGTCGTAGGGATCGTCCATGACCACGCTGTAGGGCAGCGCCGCGTCGAAGGCATTGGCCGAGGATTCCGTCTGGCCGCCGTTGGAATCGCAGAAATAGCAGGTGGCGGGGTTGTCGCCATAGAAGGCGAGCACGCCCTTGGTCTCGCGCACGGCCTTCACAACGTCGATGTATTCCGCGGCGTCGTTGTAGCCGCGAAAGCTGAGGGCTTCGCCGGAATCAGACAGGTCGTAGTCCGCGCCGTTGCGGGCGGACTTGCGCTGGAGGGCGTAGTTGCGGGCCACGATGGCCTGGGCTTTCAGCGCCTCGATGCCGCTGGCGGGGGACATCTCATTGCCTACCACACCACAAAGGTAGTCCTCTATGTAGATGCGCAGCACCGCCGAGATGGAATCGCCTGAGGCGGTGAGGCAGAGGTCCCCACAGAAGCGGTTGGAAAGGGCGGGGGCAATGAAGGTCATGCCCGCGCTGCCGGTTTCTCTGCGGCGAAGGGTCGCGGACGGGCCGAGGCTGATGCGCCTGTCCCCGACGGCGAGCGTCAAACTGCCGCCCTTCGCGGACAGGGTCATTTCCGTGCCTGAGGGGATGTGCACCGAGGAGTCGGCGGCGAGGGAATAGTCGCAGTTGGCACGCATGACCAGTGTGCCGGGGGACCCCAGCCGGGCGAGCTTGACCCGCAGTACGCCGTCGTATTCGGCCCGGGCTGTGGCAAACAGCAACACAAACAGCGCCAGCGCGACGCACAGTATGCGCGCGCAGGCGTTGGCAGCCCTCTGTTGAATCGCTTTTCGCATGAAAGCCCTCGTCGGTACTTCTTGATCTTATGTAGGCGATGGACCCATCGGCGGATGCCGACAAAAAAGGCCATCCTTTTTAATTTCTATCCCTGTGCCTGTTTTCCTGCCGTGACATAGATTTGTGAGAATATCGAAATGCTTTTGTCAGATGTAATGCGAATATAAATCCCTCGATGGGAAAGGATGCCTGCTATAATAAAAAAATCCCGACAAAGCGGGATTTTTACGGTGGTTTTCCTTATGCCTCGGCAGGCGCGCCAACGGGGCAAACCCCGGCGCAGGCGCCGCAGGACACGCAGGTGTCGGCGTCGATCTGGAACTTTGTGTCGCCCTCAGAGATGGCGGAAACGGGACACTCTTCTGCACAGGCGCCACACTTGACGCACTCGTCGCTGATCTGATATGCCATGATTAGTACCTCCTGTTTTGTTGTTGAGACCATTATACACCCAAAAGGGTAAAATTGCAATATCCGCGGGCCAAAAAATGCAAATCAGACAAATTGAGTAGTTATAATTAACTAACAGTGGCGGTAAAAAAGGGAAAATTGCAAGTTCCCGCCCCAAAAATGCAAAAATCAATCCCCGGCCCAACGGGTCGGGGAAACGCCCTGATCGTATCAGATGATCTCCACGAAGACAGGCTTGTCGGCCTTGACAGAAGCAGCCTTGACCACGGTGCGGATCGCCTTGGCGATGCGGCCCTGCTTGCCGATGACCTTGCCCATGTCGTCGGGGTCGACGCGCAACTCGATCACGATGCTGTCTTCGTTCTCGACCTCGCGGACATCCACAGCCTCCGGCTTGTCCACCAGGGCTTGGGCGATGTATTTGACCAGTTCAACCATCTTACAGGACTCCGCCCTTCTTGAGCAGTCCGCGGACGGTGTCGGTGGGCTGTGCGCCCACGCCCAGCCAGTACTTGGCGCGCTCGTGGTTGATCTTCATCTCAACGGGCTCGGACACAGGATTGTAGTAGCCGATCTCCTCGATGAAGCGGCCGTCACGGGGGTTGCGGCTGTCGGTGACCACCAGGCGATAGAAGGGTTTTTTCTTCATGCCCATCCTCTTCAAACGAATCTTGACCATTTGGAATTCCTCCTTATAATTTCAGGTGATTGTATATATACGGCTATTGCCTCGTATATCGGGATTAACCCCTCCGCCCCTTTGGGGCACCGTCCACGGGCCTGCCAGCCTCATCAACGGGGGTCTGCCGACCCGTTCTCCCTGAAAACTCTCCACTGGAGAGTTTTCAGGGCGCTCGATGCCCCTTTCAGAGAAAGCTCTTTTTTGGGCTCCACTGAAGGGGGAGCTGTCACGCGAAGCGTGACTGAGGGGTTCAGAACTTCGGCATCTTTCCGAAGGGGATGCGCATCCTGCCGCGCTTGCCAGCGCCCATCATGCTCTTCATCATGCTGCGGGCCTGGTCGAATTGCTTGAGCAGCAGGTTCACGTCCTGCACGGTGGTGCCGCTGCCCGCGGCCACGCGGCGCTTGCGGCTTGCGTTGAGGATGTCGGGGTTGCGCCGTTCCATGCGCGTCATGGAGAGTATGATGGCCTCGTTCTTCTTTTGGGCTTTGCTGACCGCTTCCTCGTCGATGTCCACATCCTTGATCTTGCTGCCTACGCCGGGAATCATCTTCAGCAGGTCGGTGATGCTGCCCATCTTGTTCATCTGCTTCAGCTGTTCCAGGTAATCCTCCAGCGTGAAGCTGTTGGTGCGCATCTTGCGGGTCAGGTCGATGGCCTGCTGCTCGTCAAAGTTCTCCTGGGCCTTGTCGATCAGCGTCAGCACGTCGCCCATGCCGAGGATGCGGCTGGCCATGCGGTCTGGGTGGAAGGGCTCGATGTCCGTCAGCTTTTCGCCGATGCCCGAGAACTTGATGGGCTTGCCCGTCACCGAGCGCACCGAGATGGCCGCGCCGCCGCGGGTGTCGCCGTCCAACTTGGTGAGGATTACGCCGTCCACGCCCAGTTGCTCGTTGAAGGTCTTGGCCACGTTCACGGCGTCCTGGCCGGTCATGGCGTCCACCACCAGCAGGATCTCCTGGGGCTTGACCGCGGCGCGGATGTCCCGCAGCTCCTGCATCAGGTTTTCGTCGATGTGCAGCCGGCCGGCGGTGTCGATGATCACCGGGTCGCGGCCGTAGTACTTCGCGTAATCCACGGCTTCCTTCGCAATTTCAACGGGGTTGCCCTGGCCGCGCTCGAACACCTCGACGCCCACCTGGCCGCCGACTACCTGCAGCTGCTTGATGGCGGCAGGGCGGTACACGTCGCAGGCCACCAGCAATGGCTTCTTGTTGTCCTTCTTGAGCATGTTGCCCAGCTTGGCACACATGGTGGTCTTGCCGGCGCCCTGCAGGCCGACCATCATGTAGATCGTCGGGGCCTGGGGGGAGTAGGTCAGCCGGGCGTTGGTGCCGCCCATCAGGTTTGTCAGCTCTTCGTTGACGATCTTGATGACCTGCTGGCCCGGGGTCAGGCTCTGCATGATGTCCTGGCCCACCGCGCGCTCGGTGACCTTCTTGACGAAATCCTTGACCACCAGGAAGTTGACGTCGGCCTCCAACAGCGCCATTCGCACGTCGCGCATCGCGGCCTTGACGTCGGCCTCGTTCAGCTTGCCCTTGCTGTTGAGCTTTTTGAAAGCCCCCTGTAGTTTGTCGGTCAATCCTTCAAATGCCATGGAATATCCTCCGCAAACCGTTCGGTTTGATCAATCCTTTGAAGCGATGGCGGCCAGCGCCTTCCGGGCCTCCGCCAGCGCCGCCGCGTCGTCGGGCAGTCCGCGTACCCCATCCAGCAGCCGCAGGCAGCGCTCCGCCGCCCGGGTCTGGTCAAGGTGCCGCCGCACGAGGCCCAGCTTGACCTCGTAGCCTGCCAGCTGACGCTTCGATTTCGCCAGGCTGTCGAACACACCTTGGCGGGTGATGCACAGCTGGTCGGCGATCTCCTGCTGGCTCAGGTCCTCCTCACAGTACAGGCGCAATACCTCCTGCCGGTGCTCGGTCAGCAGCGGGCCGTAGAAATCCAGCAGATAGTTCAATTCCACCCGCTCGTCCATATCGGCCATCGCACACGCCTCCGCAAGCAAAATAACTTGACAGCCTGTACATTATACGCAAAAGCAGGGCCGCTGTCAAGCGCTTTTGATTGACAACGGCCCGCTTCACGAAGATTTGACATGGGAGAGGAACTCAACCAAGCCTGCTGCGCGTGGCGTCGATGGTGGCCTGCACTGCATGGGGGGCGGGGCCGCCAGGAAGGTTGCGCTGGCTGACACAGGTCAGCAGGTCGATGGCGGGGTACACGTCCTCGTCAAAGACCAGGCTGAATTCCCGGTATTCGGACAGGGACAGCGCCTCCAGCGTGGTGCCCCGGTCGATGCAGTATTTCACCAGCCGTCCCACCACGCCGTAGGCGTCCCGGAAGGGAACGCCCTTGCGGACCATGTAGTCGGCGCAGTCGGTGGCGTTGATGAAGCCCGCGGCGGCGGCCTGCTTCATGTTGGCGGGGTGGAAGGTGGCGGTGCGCAGCATCGGCGTGAGTACTGACAGGCTCAGCTCGGTGGTGTCGATGGCGTCAAACAGGGCCTCCTTGTCCTCCTGCATGTCCTTGTTGTAGGCCAGGGGCAGGGCCTTCATGGCGGTCAGCAGCGTCATCAGGTCGCCGTACACCCGGCCGGTCTTGCCCCGCACCAGCTCGGTGATGTCGGGGTTCTTCTTTTGGGGCATGATGGACGAGCCGGTGGAGAACTGGTCGGCCAGCGTGACAAAGCGGAACTCCCAGCTGCACCACATGCAGATCTCCTCGGAGAAACGGGACAGGTGCATCATCATGATGGACAGGGCGGAGAGCAGTTCCAGCGCGAAATCCCGGTCGGAGACCCCATCCAGGCTGTTCAGGCTGATGCCGTTGAAGCCGAGCTGGTCGGCTACGTACTGCCGGTCCAGGGGATAGGTGGTGCCCGCCAGCGCGCCGGAGCCCAGGGGCAGTACCAGTGTGCGCTTCTTGCAGTCGGCAAGCCGGTCGATGTCCCGCAGCAGCATTTGGGCGTAGGCCATCAGCCAGTGGGCCAGTGTGATGGGCTGGGCCCGCTGCAGGTGGGTGTAGCCGGGCATAACCGTCTCCAGGTGCTTTTCGGCCACGTCGCAGAGGGCGGCGACCAGGTTCTTCGCCAGGTCGGTCAGCCGGTCGATCGCGTCCGCAAGGAACATGCGGATATCCAGCGCCACCTGGTCGTTGCGGCTGCGGGCGGTGTGCAGCTTCTTGCCCGCGGTGCCGATGCGTTCGGTCAGGGTGGCCTCCACGAAGGTGTGAATGTCCTCGCAGGTCATGTCGATCTGAAGCGCCCCGCTGTCGATGTCGGCGAGGATGCCCTCCAGCCCTTCGACGATCTGAGCGGCGTCCGCCGCGTCGATGATGCCCTGCCGGCCCAGCATCCTCGCGTGGGCGATGGAGCCGGTGATGTCCTGCTTATACATGCGGCTGTCAAAGCCGATGGAATTGTTGATGGCCGAAAGCCTGTCGTCCACGTCGCCGCCGGTGCGGCCTGCCCAAAGTTTCATATATATTTGCTCCTTTGCTTCCAGTTGTGAAGGGAGATTGCAACAATGCCCACGAAGATGGCAGCGCTGCTCAGTGCGGCCAGGGTCAGCATCGATCGTCCGCCGCCCTCGTCCTTCACCATAATCAGCGTGTTTTGCAGGGTCAGCACCGATACCAGCGCATCCACCAGCCCCACTGTGCGCAGTTGGGCCGTGAAGCCGTTTCCGCTGTGGCTGCGTCTGCGGTAGCGAACCGAGGCGAGGGTGATCTTCCAGGTGGCATACGCCGCGGTGGCGATGGCGGGGATGAGCCCCATATTCACCGGCCTTTCCATGCGCACCATCAGCGCGATGGGGGCGATCAGCGCCAGGTTCAATATGAGCAGCGCTCCGGCGGCAATGGCGCAGGCGCGTTGCTCCTGTTGACGCGCCATTGGACGGGAAAAGCCTGCCAGCTTGCGCTGGCTGGCCAGCAGGTAACCCCGTATTCCGGCCAGCAGCAGGTAGTAAACGCATATGCTGCCGTTCCATGGGGCGTGATATACCAGCCCTGCAATGCCGTTATACAGCGCGAAGGCCGTCGACGCGGCCAGGGAGCCCATGGCGCCGACCCGGGCGCGGAGACGGCTGTCCCGCCGGTAGCGGCGAAGCAGCTCGCCCATGCTTGCGCGGCTCACACCCTGACCTTCTCAAAGGCCAGGCGGGGATAGTCGTCCTCCTCCACGTAGATCGTGCCACAGTGGACAAAGCCCAGCTTTTTGACGAGGTTTTGCATGACGATGTTATCGCCGTGGGTGTCGATGCGCATGTGTCCGCACTGGTCGAAGGCCCAGTTCAGGCAGAAAGCCCCGGTGCCCCTGCATGTGCCGTCCGAGGCGATGCGGTGTACCACGCCGTAGGGGCCGTCGTCCAGCCACGCGCCGCCGGTGATATTCCGGTAGGTGGGCTCTATGTCCGGTCCCTGGATGAAGAAAAACGTGCCCACAACCTGGCCATCGTCGTCGCAGCAGACGTAGCTGTGGCCCGCTTTGATGTCCTTTTCGATCAGAGCCCGGGGCGGCCACTGGGTGGGCCCCCACTGGTTCGGGTTGCCGTGCGCCGCCATGAACGCCCGGGAATGGGCGTAGATTTCCATCATGCGGTCGATGTCCTGGGGGATCGATTTTCGGATGGTCATACCGGGCCTCCGTTCAGTTGTACAGTTTCCGGGTTCGGGTATAGATTCAATATAGGGGCGGCGATGCGTCGCCCGCCGGGTACAATGATGGGATGCCTACCCGGGCGGGCGACGCATCGCCGCCCCTACATTTTCATCGATTGCGCATTACAGGTTGTTCTTCGCCTTCATCTTCGCAAACACCGCGGTGGGCAGGCCATACAGGGTGATGAAGCCGTCGGCCCAAGTCTGGTCATACACGTCGTCCTCGTCGAAGGTGGCGATCTCCGGATCATACAGGCTGTAGGGGCTGGTCATGCCCGCGCCGATGATGTTGCCCTTGTACAGCTTCAGCTTCACGGTGCCGGTCACGGTCTGCTGGGTCTTCTCGCAGAAGGCGGTCATGGCCTCCCGCAGGGGGGAGTACCACTGGCCGTTGTACACCAGGTCGGCGTACTCCAGGGCCATGCGCTGCTTGTAGTGCTGGGTGGCCTTGTCCAGGCACAGCTGCTCCAGCTTCTCGTGGGCGGCGTAGAGTATGGTTCCACCGGGGGTCTCGTAGATGCCGCGGCACTTGATGCCTACCAGCCGGTTTTCCACGATGTCGATGATGCCGATGCCGTGCTTGCCGCCCAGCTCGTTCAGCTTCCACACCAGGTCCACGGGGGCCATCTTCTCGCCGTTCACGGCCACGGGCCAGCCCTTCTCAAAATCGATGGTGATGTATTCGCCCTCGTCGGGGGCTTCTTCGGGGGTCACGCCCATCTCCATGTTGCCGGCATATTTCGGCTCGTTGGCGGGGTCCTCCAGCTCCAGGCCCTCGTGGCTCAGGTGCCACATGTTCTTGTCCTTGGAGTAGTTCGTCTCCCGGCTGATTTTCAGCGGGATGTTGTGGGCCTCGGCGTAGTCGATCTCCTCGTCGCGGCCCTTGATGTCCCAGATGCGCCAGGGCGCGATCACGGGCATGTCCGGGGCGAAGGCCTTGATGGCCAGCTCGAAGCGCACCTGGTCGTTGCCCTTGCCGGTGCAGCCGTGGCAGATGGCGTCCGCGCCTTCGGCCTTGGCGATCTCCACCAGCCGCTTGGCGATGATGGGACGGGCGAAGGAGGTGCCCAGCAGGTAGGTGTTCTCGTACTTTGCGCCCATCTGCATGGACGGAATCACGACCTCCTCGATGAACTCCTTGTTCAGGTCTTCGACGTACAGCTTGCTCGCGCCGGTCTTGAGGGCCTTCTCCTCCAGGCCGTCCAGTTCGCCCACCTGGCCCACGTTGCCGGACACTGCGATGACCTCGCAGCCGGGATAGTTTTCCTTCAGCCAGGGGATGATGATGCTGGTGTCCAGGCCGCCGGAGTAGGCCAGCACGATCTTCTTGTACGCCTTGTTGGTCTTCTTCTTCATGGTTATCGCTCCTTGTCGCCCCCGCGGGCGCGTTTTCTTTTAACTGTGTATATTATAGGCCGATTTTATGCAAAGTCAAGCCTTGCAAGCCACTATTTCAGTTAAATATATGCATATATAATGTATAATGATGCATAATTATCCGACCTGGCGCAGTATGTCCGGCATGGCCAGCACGTTGTTCCTGTCCATGGCCTTGTAATCCACCTGGCCGCCGGTGACCGCGTTTTCCCGCCGGGACAGCGCGTCCAGCCGCTCCCAGGGCGCCAGGCAGGTGTGGGTCAGGTCGTCGGCGTTCTTGGCGATGCGCGTGATCTCGCCCCGGCGGTACTGCTCGCAGCGGTTGGTAAGCTCCGCTTCGCTCATGGGCCTGTAGCCCATCGCCAGGTAGAACGCGCACCAGCGCAGATGCTCCGTGCGGCACAGGTTTTCCAGCACGTTGGGGGCGGGGGGCCACTTTCCGGATGTCGCTTCCGCGGGGGTGACGTTCGCGGCCTTCAGGAAGGCGGGAAAGAAGTCCACCGCGGCGCGGCAGCTGGCTCGGCTGAAGGCGTCGCAGTGCCGCCAGTCCGCCTCAGGGGAGGCTCCGCCGCAGTACACGTGGTTCAGGATCATCGCCGTGCGGTCCATGGCGCGCACGTCCACGCTGTCCAGACGGTATTCCACGTCGTCGATCAGCGCCGAATCGGGGGTACACTGTATGATGCAGGGGCGATCGGGCCTGCTGCCGTACAACCGGTGCAGCTTATCGGCCAGCTCGGCGTTCTGCTTGCGGGTGCTGGTGCACAACGCGATCAGGCTCGGAGGATTGGCGGCGAGGCGCTGGTAGAACAGCGCGGAGTCCGCGTCGGCGGCGTGCAGCGCAATGTCATAATTGGACAGCAGCGCCGGGTAACAGGCCTCCACGAAGCCCCGCAGGTCGTCCATGCGCCGGTCAAATACCTCAGCGTGGAAGACGCTGCCTTCCAGCTGGCCGTTGACGATCAGCTGCCGCAGCACCGCGATGCCCATCTTGCCGAAGCCCACCACCACCACGCGCAGGTCGCCCCGGGCGCGGCCGTCGGCGTCGAAGCGCACAAATTCCCACGGCGGGCGCTTTTTGACCACCAGTCGGGCGATCAGGTCGTATTGGGTACAGGCGAACAGCGCGCCGTAGCCGTAGCGCTCGTCCTGGGCCAGCAGTCGGTCAGCCCGATCCTCCGAAACGCCCAGCAGAAACAGGCTGGTGGTCTCTGGGTTGACGCCCTGTTCCCTCAGGGCGGGCAGCAGCGCATCGGCGTAGCGCAGGTTCCGGCTTGGGTCGCTCCCGATGCAGTACACGTCCACCGGGCGCCGGTTGCCCTTTACGCCGATGCCCTTCAGGAATTTGCTGTCGGCGCACAGCGCGCGGCCCCCGGGAAATTCTACCCCGCCCAGGGCGTCCGCCATCGCGCTGACGGATTCGTCGGCCCGTTCGGTGACCAGCACCATGGCGCGGCCCTTGCGGCGCTCCCCAGTCAGGCGAATGGAATCGGAGCTGGCGTCGTAGACCAGGCACATGTCGCCCCATCGCAGCATGGCCGTGCGCAGGTGCTTCATCATGCGCCTGCCGAGCACGGAGATGGCGGCGTTCGCGGTGAGGTAAAAGGCAAGAAAGTGTCCAGCCCAGTACAGGACCCGCACCGCCTCGTGTTCAAACAGCGGTGTGCCGTCGACCACGGTATAATCGAATATGCCGCCGAACATGCGGCAGGAGGCGAGCAGCGTTTTCAGCACGACGGTCGCCGAAAAGCCGTCCCTGTAGCTGTAGCCGTAGCCGTAGGAAGCGATACCGACCGCGATGGCGATGACGGCGCAAACGCCCATGATTCGGCTGTTGGCCGCTTTGCTGGTGGCCAGGCTCAGTATGGCGGCCATGAAGCAGGCCGCGGTGATGATGATGACAATTATAGTGTTGCTCATGTCTTTGCTTCCTTCGCGAGTGTGTGCAGCAGCTGCCAGGCGTAGTCGTCCTTGACGCGCTCGGATTCGTCCAGCGCATCGTAGGCTACCATCAGCGGGTGCTCCCGGGCGGCGTCGTTCCGCATGGGGGCGCAGCGCCAGTTGTACAGCGCGTGGAACAGCATCCAGCGGTTGTGTTCGATCCTGCGGCAGCGCTCCCGCCCGGCGTCATCCATGCTGTCGAAGCGCGCCGCGGCCCTGCCGCACACATCGGTGGTCAGCGCATGGATGTCCTCATCCGGCAGCAGCAGCCGCGCCTTGGTCAGCAGGTGATCCGCCGCGGCGAAGTTCGAGCGCTTCAGGAAGTCGGACAGCGCCTCCCAGGGGGGAACGGGCGCGTTGGCCTGGGCGCGGTACAATTCGTGCATCTGCCGCGCCAGCCGATTCAGCGACTGCTTCATCACCAGCTCCGGGGTGAACAGCGCCTCTCCATGGCCGAAATAGAAGGCATCCTGCATCCCCCGGGCGGCGCGCACGTCGATGGGGCAGGGGATGGGGCAGTAGAGCCTCAGCTGGTACAGGACGTCGAGATTGGCACGGTGATCGTCGCCGCACACCACCACGCGCTCCGCCTCCCGCAGCAGGTCGAGGCTTTCCCGCCAGCCGCCATCGTGAAAGCGCAGTTCTACGGCGCATTCCGGCAGCGCCAGCACGGCGCGGTGCATGGCCTGCCATTCGCCCCAGTCGCCAAACAGGTCAATGGCGCAGCCGGGCGGCGCGGTCAGCAGTCCCTGATCCAGCAGCGCCCTGGCATAGCGGCCGTTTCCCAGCAGGGCGATGTGTTCGCCGCCGCTCGCCCACGGCCGGGTCTGCCAGTAGAGGCGCGCGCAGCACTCGTATTCGTTGAAGGGGGTGACGTTCCGGGGCAGGTTTTCGCCCAGTCCTTTCCCCCGGCAGTAGATGTGGATGGGCAGACCCTGCAGGGCCAGCGCGTCCTGCTCGTTGGCGAGGGCGTCCTTGTCCATGGCGAAGAACACCCGCTCGCCCGCCAGGGCATGGGCGCGGGCAAACAACGCCAAGGGGGCTTGGCGCAGGGCCAGCTCGTCCTCCGAGCGCCGGGTGGCCTTGCTCCGGCAGAACACGACCAGGCCGCCGTCCAAATGGCCGGCCAGCGCACGGGAGGCGGCATTGTCGCAGGAGAATACATACCACCGCTTACGCCGGTCGCGCCATAGCCGCAGTCCCGGCAGCAGCCGGTCGGTGAGGGATGAGGCGACCAGTCCGATCACCAGCGCCAACAGCCCGGTGCTGAGCAGCAGGAAGATAAAGCCGATCAGCTTGCCCACAAACGTGTGAGGGTAGAGGTCGCCATAGCCCACCGTGGTGAGCGTTACCAGCGAGTACCACAGCGCCTTGGGCAGCGTGTCGATCAGCGTGCCTTCCCGGCTGCGTTCGACCCACACCAACAGCCCCAGCAGCGCCATATAGCCGGCCAGGGCAAGAAAGATATAGATGATTTTCCTGCGATTGTGCTTCACGCCGTCTCCAGCCTCTCACAGCCGCTGTACATGTCGGTGGTATCGCCGTGGCCAAAGGCGGCGGGGTCGCGGCCGATGCTCTCCAGCGAGGCACAGTTACGGAACATGCCTTCCATCGACGCCACATGGGATACGTCCCAATCGGTCAGCAGCAGTTCCACCGCGTAGTCGCACCTGCTGAACATGCACTGCATACTGGTCACAGCGCTGGTGTTGAAGTGGGACAGGTCCAGGCTGTAGAGCGCGTGGCAGTCTTCAAACATGAAGGCCATGTCCTGAACCCTGCCCGTATCCCAGCCGGAGACATCCAGCTTGTCCAGGTTCGCGCAGCCCTGGAACATGCCGTACATGGATTCCACCCGGGCGGTGTCAAAGCCATGCAGATCCAGGGTTTCCAGTTCGGCACAGTTTGCGAACATATAGTCCATATCCGTCACCCGTCCGGTGTCGATGCCGGCCAGGTTGACGGCTTTCAAGCTCTGACAGTCGGCAAACAGGCCCTTCATGTCGACGATCCTTGAGGTATCAAAGCCGGACAGATCCAACGATTGAAGGCTGACGCAGCCGTCGAACATATCGCCGATTGACGTGACCCTGCGGGTGTCAAAGCCGCTGAGATCCAGCCGGGCGAGTGAACCGCAGTTCAGGAAGGTGCTCTGCATCTGGGTCACGGAGGAGGTATCCAGCCCGGACAGGTTCAGATCCTCCAGGACGAGGCAGTTCATAAACGTGCCATCCAGACTGGTGTTGTTGGAGGTTTGCCAGCCGGTGGTGTCCAGGGCTCTGAGGGACTGGCAGTTCGCAAACATGTAACTCATATCGACGACGCTGTCGAAACTGACTCCGGTGAAGTCGATTTCTTCCAGGGCATCGCAGTCCCCAAACGCGTCCCGCAGGATGGTGCGCTGGGAAAGATCCACGCAGCCGTTGAAGCGTATGGCAGTGGCGTTGGTGTAACACGCAAACAGCTTTCCGTTGCCATTACTGCTATCGAGGATCTTTACCCCGCCATCGCCGGCGATGGTCAGGTCGAACAGGTCGCCGTTGGGAGTGACCCATGCCAGCACCTGGCCGTCACCGGCCTCGGAAACGTCCCAGGCGTCCTGGGGCGCGCCCGCCAGCGAAGGAAGGAAGCTGACGGAGGCAATATCTCTTCGCCTGAGGGTGGGATGGTTCAGCACCAGTGAGTTTTCCTGGACCGATTTTTCAATGTCGTCGCCGGAGTTGTCGTTGCCGTCGATGTAATCGATGGCGGTGGAGAGGACAGGGAAGCCGGTGTCCTTCACCACCTGGACGGGCTGGGCCGTGGGTTCAACCGTTGCTATGACCGTCGGTTCGGCGGTCGGCTGGGCTGTCGGCCCGACGGTGACTTCGACGGTGGGCGCGGGGATCTCGACCTCGGGCTTTTTCCCGCCCCGCAGGGCCAGGAAGCCGCTCACGGCCAGGGCAACCGCCGTGGCGATGGCGATAACCGCGACGTGTACTTTTTTCTTCTTTCCTGACGCGGGCAGCGCGTTCAGGTAGCGCTGGCACAGGCGGTTGATGCTCTCCTCGAAGTACTCGGTGGTGCAGGTCAGGCCGTTCTGGTAGCGCACGTCGTCGATGTCCTCGGGCAGACCTTCCGGGAATTTGAAGCCCTTGAGCATCACCGGCACGATGTTCTTCTTCGTACGCAGTGCCTCGGCGATCTCCTTGCGCACCCAATCGTCCTCTTCCTGGCAGCGGTCCAGCGCGCCGGGGGAGAGGATCAGCACGAAATCGGTGCAGGACTCTATAGAGCTGAGCAGGGCTTCGTTGAACCTTCCCGCGCGCAGCACCTCCAGGTCGTAGAACACATTGTAGCCGCGCTCCTTCAACGCCTGGTAGACGTACATGGCTGTCATGTCGCCGCCGTCCCGGCGGTAGCTGATAAACACGTCACATTCGCGGATCGTCTGGCTCGTGGCGTTTCGCTTCTCCTTCATGGCGGTACCGGGGGCATTCGCGCCCCTGCCTCCTTGTTTTTCCGGTATTATTCCTATTCAATTATAGGGCATATATCCTCTCAAAACAATACACCGCCGTCGGGAAATGACGGCGGTTAACATAATATTTACATCTTTGGCGGCTCAGTTCCGGCTTCGCGCACGATCAAAGAAGGCGTTCAGCAGCTGCGAACATGCCTCCGCCAGCACCCCACCGTCGCTCTTGCAGAAGTGGGGGAAGGCGGGGTCCTCGCAGATGCGATACAGGCTGCCGGCGCAGCCCTGGCCCGGGTCCGCCGCGCCGTACACCAGTCGCCCTATCCGGGCCTGCACGATGGCCCCGGCGCACATGGGGCAGGGCTCCAGCGTGACGTACAGGGTGCAGCGGTTCAGCCGCCAGTCCCCGGCCGCGGCGCTGGCCCGGCGGATTGCCAGCAGCTCGGCATGGGCGGTGGCATCGCGGCATGCCTCGCATTCATTGTGGGCCCGGGCGATGATCTCGCCATCCCGCGCGATTACGCAGCCCACGGGCATCTCGCCGGCGTCCGCGGCCAGCCGTGCCTCCGCCAGCGCTTCGCGCATGAAATCGGTGTCCGTCATGGCTTCCTCCATTTGACCATCAGTCCGACCTCCCACACGGTCATCATCATCCATCCGGCCGCGCAGGCCAGGGGAACGGCATCCAGGCCCATCCTGCCGATCAGCAGGAAGGTGCAGGCGGCGCGGGTGAACATCTGGCCGTAGGTGACCACCATGGTCAGCTTTAGTTTTCCAAGGGCGCGCATGTAGCCCTGCAGGCCGTTGGTAATGCCGGGGAGTATGTAGAACAGGCCCATCAGGCGCAGGTAGCGCGCGCCCAGGCGTATGACCTCCGTCTCGCCGGGGTCGACGAACAGACGCATCAGCGGCGTGGCGAGGGCGAACACCACGACGGACACGATCAGGCCGTAGACGACCTCGAAGGCCATGGCCGTGAAGAAGCCCCGGCGCATCCGCTCGGGCTTGCCCGCCCCGCGGTTCTGGGCCACCAGCACGGTTTCACCGTTGGCGATGTCCCGCTCGGGGATCAGGGCGTAATCGTCAATGCGGTTGACGGCGTTGAAGGCGGCGATGGCGCTGACGCCCAGCGGGTTCACCGCCGACTGCACAAGCAGCTTGCCCACGTAGATGCCCGCCTGCTGCATGGCGCTGGGAGCGCTGAAGCGCAGCGTGCGGCTGAACAGTTCCCGGTCGGGGGCGAAATCTCCCCGGGCGGCGAACAGCACCGGCTCGTTGCGCCGCAGCAGCACCGCGCACAGCAGCGCTGCCAGGGCCTGGGAGATAACCGTGGCCCAGGCGGCCCCGGCCACGCCCCAGGCGAAGCGGGCCACGAACAGCATATCCAGCCCAACATTCACCAGAGATCCTACCACCAGGCAGATCAGCGGGGTAAGGGTGTCGCCGATGGAGCGGGACGCCGCTGCAAGTATGTTGTACATCGACGTGACCACCATGCCCACGGCCACGATGTGCAGGTAGCGTGCTGTATCGGCAAGGATGGCTTCCGGCGTGCGGCACAGGCGCAGCAGCGGCCCGGTCAGTGCGAACAGCCCCAGGGCGATCACGGCGCTGAAGGCCGCGCCCATGGCCAGCGTGGTGGCAAATTGGCGGCGCAACCTGGGTATGTCGCCCGCGCCGTAGAACTCGCTCATCAACACCGACGCGCCGATGCCCATGCCGATGATGAAGAACATCGCCACGCTCATCAGTGGGCTGGCCACGCCCACCGCAGCCAGCGCGCCCGCCCCGGCGTATTGCCCCACGATTACCGAATCCACGGTGTTGTAGGTCACCTGGAACAGGTCGCCCAGTATCGCCGGGATCGAGTAGCGCAGCAGGTGCCGGGGAATGCTGCCGGTGGTCATGCTGTGGGAAGATTTACGCATGGGAACTCCTTTGTAACTTCTGATTTGTTGCGAAGCAACAAATCAGAATTATTCTACTCCCCTCTCCCGCCCAAGTCAATACAAATTCTCCCATCGCACGGCTTCCTCGTCCTTCAGGTGCCCAAGGCCCATTTCCACGGTGGACATGGTGCGCAGGAAGTCGTCGTGGTCGCGGCACTCCAGGCAGATCTTCGCCTCGGCGATGGCGGCGCTCACGTCGTGCAGGGCGTCGTGGCTGGCCAGCATCTCCAGCGCGCCCGCCCGGTCCTGCCACAGCTGGGCCAGCTGTACCAGCAGTTCCCCGGCACGCTCGCGGTCGCCAGTGTTTTCTGCCAGCAGGGCCTGGGCGTGCAGGCGGCGGGCCTGCTCCACGGTGCCGTTCAGCGTGGCCTGGGCGGCCCAACACACCGCCAGCGCGCAGGCCAGCACCGCCAGCGTCAGTATCAGCGTCCGCCGCATGTCACCAGCACACCTCCTGTTCCTTCATGGCCTCAAAGCGCAGCAGCTCCCCGCCCATCAGCTGCAAGGTCATGCGCCCGTGGGTGTCCAGCGTGGCCAGGAATACCTGTTGGGGCGCCAGCCCCCGGGCGGTGAGCAGGCCCTCCAGCCAGGGCCGGTCCCGCCCGGTCATGCCCAGGTTGCCGGGCTGCACGCGCCCGCCGGTGATCAGCGAAAGCGGCAGGCCCTCGTACCCGGGGTCGATGCCCTGCTCCGACGCCTTTGGCGGGCGGCCTGAGCCGTTGGGGAAGGCGGTGATGGCCCCGTTGGCCTCCACGATGGCCGTGCCCACCTCCGCCGGGTCCAGGAAGCCCGCGCCGCGCAGCCCCTCCAGCAGGTCCGACAGGCTCAGGCACAGCCGGTCCAGCTCCTGACGGTCGATCACGCCCCGGTTGATCACCAGCGCCGGCTTGCCCGAGGCCAGCGCCCGGAAGCGGTCCCAGCGCATCGAGGCCAGCGTGATAATCCCGTGTACCACGAACATCGCCGCCACCGGCAGCAGCCCGTGCAGCAGAGGGGTGGACACGCTCTCCATCGGCGAGGAGATCAGGTCGGCCAGCAGTATGGTCATGGCCAGCTCGTAGGGCTCCAGCTCTCCCAGCTGGCGCTTGCCCAGCGCCCGCATGGTGACAATCATCACGATGTACAACAGCGCGCCGCGGAAAAACAGGGTGAACATGTCTGTGCTCCTTGATAAATGTTGTGCTTATCCTGCCCATTTTCCCCTTGATTTATTCGGTAAAAGGGTTTATGATACTTACAATAGGATATTTTTACACACAAAAGAATGATAAAGCAGATACGCCCGAATTCGGAGGAATACCCATGCAAAACAGACCCAATCCCAATGCCCCCCGGCGCATGACGCGCCAACAGTACGAGGCCCTGATGCGCCAGCGGCGGCAAAACCGCATCGCCATTGCCATCATCGCGGCCATCGGCGTGCTGATTGTCACGGGGGTGGTGCTGATCCTCAAGCCCAAGGGCAGCCCCGACGCCGTCACCGCCATGGTGGAGGCCACCGCTACGCCCGTCGCGAGCCAGGCAGTGGAAAACTCCGGCGGCAATGTGCCGGACCTTGCGGCGATGACCGACACGGAGCCTTCCGCCCAGGAGAGCGACCTTTCAGGCGGCGGGGATGACGAGGGGGATGCCGCCATCGCCACGGAGGTCACCCCCGTGCCCGAGCTGCCCACGGCCATCGACCACGTGGTGTCCACACGGAGGCCCGACAGCTCGCTGCGGTCGGTGCGCATGCGGGCGGTGGGCGACATCATGTTTTGCCAGACCCAGCTGGTGTACGCCAAGGACAGCGGCTACGACTTCCACAACCAGTTTGAGATGATCGCCGACCAACTGGCCGATGCCGACTTCACCATGGGCAACATGGAGGGCACCATCGGCAAGTACAAGAAGTCCCAGTACTCCGGCTACCCCCAGTTCAACGCCCCTGACGTGGCGCTGGCCCCGCTGAAGGACTATGGCATCGATTTCCTGACCCTGGCGAACAACCACATGCTGGACCGCTGGAGCGGCGGCGTGGAGAACACCGTGAACAACGTGGAGAAGTATGGCTTCGTCCACGTGGGAGCCTATCGCACCAAGGCCGAGAAGGCGGGCACGGTGATCTGCGAGGTGGGCGGCATCAAGTTCGGCTTCATGGCCTATACCCACACCACCAACAGCATGGAAAATCGGGGCGTGGACAAGGAGGCCGTGGACCTGGTGCCCTACATCAGCAAGGCCGACTTCAAGGGGGACGTGAAGAAGCTGCGGGACGCCGGGGCCGAGGTGATCATCGCCTGGCCCCACTGGGGCGCGGAGTACGTGCGCGAGCCCGACAGCAACCAGAAGAAGTACGCCAAGCAGCTGGCCGAGGCCGGGGTGGACATCATCATCGGCAGCCACGCCCACGAGGTGCAGCCCATGGGCTTCCAGTCCGTCACCGTGGACGGCGTGGACAAGCAGGTGCTGACCATGTTCTGCATGGGCAATTTCATCAGTGACCACGTGGTCCAGTACACCGACAACGGCCTGATCCTGGATTTCACCGTCAACGAGCAGCCCGGCGGCAAGTTTACCGTGGACAACGTGGGCTATATTCCTACATATACATGGAAGCAGGACGGCGCGGTGAAGGTACTGCCCTCCGGCCGGTACCTGGAAAACCGCCCCACCGGCATGGACGATGAGAATTACAATCGCATGGTGGCCAGCTATTACGAGATCGTCGAGGTCATGGGCAACCAGTTCCAGTTGATTAATGGGTGAATTCTGATTTATCGAGCTGACGCTCAGGGATAAGGGATTAGGGATTAGAAATAGCAGCTGGCGCATCCAAAAGCCTTCCCCAGCGACCGAAGGGAGCGGTTCAGGGGAAGGTGGCCGAGCAGGCAGCTTGCTGCCGTCAGCGAGGTCGGAAGAGGTCGTTCCCCCTGCGGTATCGCGGCTTTGCTTACTTCCTCTCAGAAGGACGACCTCATCCGTCTTTGACGAAACAATGCAAGCATTTTTCGTCAAATCCACCTTCCCCTGAACCGGCAGCATAGCTGCCTGGGGAAGGCTTTTGGATGCCTCATCTCCCCGACAAATCAGAATTTATAAAGGAGATCCTCAATGCGCTGCGAATTTCCGGCCTATGCCAAGATCAACTGGTCGTTGAACATCACCGGGCGGCGGGCGGACGGCTATCACCTGCTGGACATGCTGATGCAGACCATTGACCTGCACGACACACTTGAAATCGAACCCGACGGGGGACTGTCCCTGACCGTGGACGGCACGCCGGCAGGGGAGGAGAACCTGGTGCTGCGGGCGGCGATGGCGCTGAACCGACACGCCGGCACGCGCCGTGGCGCGCGGATGGCGCTGTCCAAGCGCATTCCGGCCCGGGCGGGACTGGGCGGCGGCAGCGCCGATTGCGCGACGGCCCTTCGGGCGCTGAACGGCCTGTGGGGGCTGGGGCTGTCCGAGGCGGAATTGCTGGAAATCGGCCTGTCCCTGGGTGCGGACGTACCCTTCTGCCTGACGGGAGGACTGGCCCTGGTGCGGGGGATCGGGGAGGACATTACGCCTGTGCCCGGGGCGACGTCAATCCCGCTGGTGCTGGTGGTGCCAGGTGGTGGGCTCTCCACCGGCGCGGTATTCTCGTTGTGGGACAGGGGGGGCTATCCGGAGGTTCGACTGGACAATGCGGCGCTGGCCGGCGCCGTGACGGCGGGGCGGCTCGACGAGGTGCAGCGGCTATGCGCCAACGCCCTGACGGCCCCGGCGGTATCCCTGATGCCCGAAATTGGGACGCTGATCGATAGCATGCGCGCACTGGGCGCGGGTGCGGCCTTCATGACCGGCAGCGGTTCGGCGGTAGTGGGGGCGTTCGCTGACGACGATGACGCCCGCCGCGCCGCGCAAGCCCTGCCAGGCGCGCTGCTGACGCGGACAAAGGCTGATTTGGCGGGCCAAAGATGATAAGGAAATACCGCACAAACGGGCTTCCTTGACTTGCCGCCAGCAAGCCTGCGAAATTTGCAGGCGCGCCTGACGGAAAATTCACTCGCCAGCCAACCACCCTTATTATGCGGTATTTCCATAACGCGGCGGTGACAGCGCCGCCATGGCATTCTTGAAACACATGGGAACCAATGGCGGTGGCCGCTGCTGCATGATTGCGCCCCGCGCCGAATCGGCATTCCCCATGTGACGCTTCTGTGACGCCGCCTCTGCTATACTGCCCCTGCAAGCAAGGGAAATGCGCGGCGGGCAAGGGTTGCCGGCCCCGGGGCTTGCCGAACCAGAAATGCCCAACAAAAGTCCATGTGTTACGCACATTTGCGGGCCGGGATGGGGTATAATGGGTTCGCTGAATGGAGTATAACCGATCATAAAGGAGGCAATTATTATGGATAATAACGAAATCAAGAGCATCAATGAGCTGAATGAGCAGGAACTGGAAGAGGTCACGGGCGGCAGGAGTGGCTCGGGCCGACGCGTGAAGGCTGTCAGCGGCGATACCTACGTGCGCAAGCATCCCGATAAGGACGCCGCGGATTACGGCGTGCTGTACAGGGGCGATTCCGCGTCCTACCTGGAGGAGAAGCGCTGGGACGACCGTGACGTGGTTTGGTACAAGGTCAGCTTCCACGGCCACAAGGGCTGGGTTTCCTCCCGCTACACCAAGATCATCGGCTGATCGCAACGCGATAACGACATACAGGCCGTCCTGAAAGGGACGGCTTCTTTTCGCCTTTTTTCGTTGGTAATTGCATGGCAGATGCGGAGAGTGTAATACTTCTGTCGTTAGTGTGTCAAAACATAATCACGGTTCTGTTTCAAAAAGTCATAACATATTACAATTTTATAAATATTATGACTTTTACAGAGACGTATTGACCTCGGGGCCAAAATTTGCTATAATTCATACACCAATGAGGGACGCGTAGGGTTTTCCTGCGCGGGGGCATCGGAAACGCCATCACTGATTTTGCTGCCACAGACCGCGGAGTTGCGGCAACGGAAACCGGGTGGCCCGTGCCCACAGTTCAAGATTTTTAGGAGGGAAATTTTCATGAAGAAACTCGTCGCTGCGCTGCTCGTTCTCACGATGGTGCTGGCTCTCACCGGCTCCGCCATGGCGGGCTGCAAGTTCTCCATCCATCAGTATGTGAAGTTCAACAAGAACGCCTACGCTTACACCGAGCCCAAGAACAGCAAGAAGACCAACGATCCCGCGACCATCGTGAGCAAGGGCTCCATCGGCTGCGTTGAGGGCATCTCCGGCAACTGGGTTCGCGTTCGTCTGACTCCCTACGGCACCGGTGGCAACTTCACCTGCCCCGACTACGGCACCTGCTGGACCGCTTGGTTCAAGTCTGGCGACCTGAAGGCCTCCAAGGCTGCCGCTCTGACCTCTGACGTGCTGGTTCGCTTCTCCAACGGTGGTGTTGGCCTGTCCAAGCCCCTCTACAGGGACGCTGCTGGCAACTTCATCTACTACAAGGACGAAGGCGCCTATCGCATCTCCGACAACTGCTACAAGCATGTGAAGGCCACCGCTAAGGTCTGGCTGCACAAGACTCCCAGCCTGAGCAACAGCTACGGCAAGGCCCTGAAGAAGGACCAGAAGGTCAAGTATCGTCGCGCCTGGTCTCTGGACGAGCGCCTCGTGCCCTTCTACGGCGTGCGCTACAACGGCAAGTGCCTGTGGGTGTCCTCCCTGTACACCAAGCTCGTCAAGTAATACATAGCGATTGAGCTTTCGCAGAGGCAATGGCTCCAGCGGCGCATGAGCGATTCCCGCTGAGGCCGGAGCAGACTCCTTAGGTTCATGGGTTTCCAATCCCACCTTAACGGCCCTCCGCAGGTCCCTTCAGGGGACCTGCGGGGCGGAAGGGATTATCGACTGGTTCCGCGGACTGTCAAATCTGTGGCGCGGATTGAAACCTTCAAGCCAGGGGCTGCCTCAGACGATATGAAAGTGTCGTTTGAGGCAGCCCCTGCGTTGTATATGACAATGGGTCAGGATGTTGGATGATGGAGGGCCAGCCTCAAAATGAATATGGGTGTATAATACTAATCTCAATCTAAATTGCAACCATCTGCGGGCATCTTTTCCGCCCTGCCGTTGTCTCGCTGCGGTCAACGATGCGCTGCATCGCCTCCCTCCGCTCGACTTAGGCAGAACGAAAAATCTGCTCCGCATATGTTCACTTTTAGATTGAGCTTAGTATAAAACGGTTGTAGGGGCGCCAATGCGGCGCCCCTACAAATGTGTTATAACGCATTGAGAAAATGCGCGCAATACTTGTACCCTACTTCTCGTCGGCGTTCCTGATGCCAATGACGATGAAGTGGGCGTCATCGCCGCGCATGCGGATGACTTTGCAGTGAATGCGGTTTTCCGCGCCGTCGAACAGCAGGCGATAGCTGATGTTGAAGGTTCGGCCATCCTGCAATTCGGCCATCAGGTGGTTCTTGTCCCAGGCCTGCAGGGCCATCTTCAAGTCGTCCGGGTGCACCAGGCGGATCACGTTGCGTCGGCAATCCTCAAAGAAGTTGACGCCGTTCTGCTCCACGTGCAGCTGCTCGTATTCGGCGCTGGAGCTGTATTCTACGAATTCGTCTGTGTCGGTGTTCACCACATAGAAGCTGTAGTAATCCTGGGAAAGCGCCTGGGCGATGCGGGCGAAGGTCAGCTGCTCCTCCTGTGCTTCTTCCAAAGCTTGCTGGTGCTTCATCTGCGTATCGACGTTGTTGATGCCTACCACGATGCTGCCGCTGTCCGGACCGCCCAGTGCCGTGGCCTTCAGGCTGACATAGATGGGATTGCCGTCCAGCACCAGCCGGTAGGTGAGGGTGAACGCGCCGTTTTCCCTGATTGTGCGCAGTATGCTTTCCTTCGTGAAGCAGTCCAGTATCGCGTGCTGGTCGTCCGGATATACCACGCGCAGTATGTTCCTGCGGCTGAGATTGAAGAAATCCTCGCCCTCCTTCTCAATGCCCAGGCCCGCGTAGGCGTTGTGGGAAGTGAACTCGGTGAACCGGTCCGTGCGGGTGTCCACATAGTAGATGCTGAAATAGTCGGCGGCAAGCGCCTGGGCCAGGCGGGTATAGGTCAGCCGGTTCCCGGCGCGCAGCATTGGGGTGGGGTCCGCCAGCCAGGGCTGGGGCTGTTCGCCTGTTTCGGGGTTGCCCTTCAGCAGTCTGGCCTTCTCCTCGATGAAGCGCTCGAATTCCTCCGGGGGAACGGGTTTCGAGAAGAAGTAGCCCTGCACGAAGTCGCAGCCCATGACCCGCAGGGCCTCCATCTGCTCCCTGGTCTCCACGCCTTCGGCGATGGTCGGTACGCCCAGGTATTCCGCGATGTCGATGATCAGCTCGATCATGCGGGTATCGCCATTGCCGGAGAAGGCGTTGCGCACAAAGGTCATGTCCAGCTTCAGGGCGTCCAGCGGCAGGTGGGAGATCATGCCCAGCGAAGAATAGCCGGTGCCGAAGTCGTCCATTTCCACCCGTAGGCCCAGCGTCCGCAGGGTCTGTACCGTGGAGATGATCAGCTTTTCGTTGTCGGTGTAGGCTGACTCGGTGATTTCGGGAATCAGCTCCGTCGGGGCGAGGTCGTTGGCCTTCAGCAGCACCTCGAAGGTGTGGGCGATCTGGGGGTCGAACATGTCCACCCGGGATACATTCACAGAGATGGGGATGGACAGCCCGTAGCGCTGCTTCCAATCCCGCACCTGGGCGGCGGCCTGGGCCCAGACGAAGTGGTCCAGGCGCTGGATCATGCCGTTTTCCTCAAACAGGGGAATGAATACCCCGGGGCTGACCAGCCCCAGCCGGGGGTGCTGCCAGCGAATCAGCGCCTCGGCGCTGGCCAGTATCGGCGTGTCGGGGCGGATGTCGTATTTGGGCTGGTAGTAGACCTTGAACTGGCCTTCGCTGATGGCCTGGTTGAAATCCTCCGTCAGCTGCTCGGCGAACAGCTCCGCCTCATGCAGCTTGTCGTCGTACACCGCGATGTTCTGGGTGTAGTTGCTGCGGATGGTGTCGGCGGCGGCGCAGGCCCGGTCGAAGCGCTGCTCGATTTCAAGGGACTTGTCCGCGCAGGGATAGACGCCCATGCGCAGGCGTACCCGGTTCACGGTATCCTCATCGTCGGCAAGGGTGGCGGACAGGCGCTCAAACAGCTCTGCGCAGTCGTCGCCGCCGTGGGGGCGGTAGACCAGGAAAGTGTCGGCCTCCCGGCGGCAGGCCATGCCCCCGGAAGCCTGGGCCAGTGCGTGCAGGGTATTGCCCAACCGGCGCAAGAGCTGGTCGGCATAGGCTCTGCCGTAGCGTTCGTTGATGATGTGGAAGCGGTTGATGTCCACCACAATGGCGTCCATATCCATGCCCTTGTGGTGCTTGTCGAAGCTGGCGATGTAGTTGTAGAAGTATTCCCGGTTGTAAAGGCCGGTCAGCACATCGCGCTCGGTGGAGCGGATGATCTGGCGATCCTCGGACAGCTCGATGATGCGGCGGATACGGGCCAGTATCACGCTGCGGGAGGGGTAGGGCTTAGGAATGAAGTCAAACGCGCCGAGCTCCAGGCTGGCCACCTCCGCCTCGTGGTCCGACGTCATCACGATTACAGGAATGCGGGCCAGCTCGGGCGATTCCCTCAGCTGACGCAGCACCATCATGCCGGATATCACCGGCATCAGCAGGTCCAGCAGGATCAGCGAGATTACGTCCGAACGTTTTTCAAGCAGCTTCAACGCTTCCTGGCCGTTGGCGGCATAGAGCACGCGGTAGTCGTTCTCCAGCGCCGTGCCGAGTATCTCCCGGTTGATTTGCTCGTCGTCGACCACCAAAATGGTGCGCTTCTTCGGCAAGTTGATCTGCGTATGCATATCGGACATGGTACGCCTCCTTATAATTCACGTTTCCTATCATATCCTCACATTATAATATCATAAACAGGTAGGTTTATCAACAGGGGGAGAGCGGGTTTTTGTGTGTTTGGGTATTGCGAAACAAAAAACATAAAACAACCATAGCATTAATGCGCTAAAGATATGATAATATATACATGATTATTGCTTGATAATGAAAGCGGAATGTTGGCGCGCGGACGGCACCGGTGACGCAAGTGTGACGCTTGGCGTGATATACTGCTCGCGCGGGATGGGAGAGGGCCATGCCTCCGCCCGACCGCGGATAACCAAAAGAGGCAAAAGACATCTCAGAGCGCATGAATAAACCGACATGAACGTGGAAAGGAGAACCAATATGAAAAAGATCGTGCGCGTGCTGGCGACGCTGCTGGCATTGATCCTGGCGATGAGCGGGATGGCCGCGACCGTTTTGGCCGAGGCGGTTCAGCAAGCTGCCCAAACCACGCTGACCCTTGAAGACCTTAATAAGCTGAACGGCGGCGCGGCGAAGGTGTACACCCGGGACGATCGTGTGACCTTTGTGGATGGGACCTGCACCGATGGCCCTGTCGCCGACATGACCGACGCCGCAAGCGTGGTGAACGCCATGATCCCCCTGATGGGCGGCGATGCGCGAACCCAGTTCGAGCCCTGGCGCACCCTCACCGACACCAACGGCAACCGCTACTATGTGTTCCAGCAGATGTATGCCGGCGTCACCGTCTCCGGTGGCGCGGCGAAGGTCGTCACCGACCGGGATGGCCGGATGCTGGGCTTGGTTTGCAGCGTGGAAACAGAGCTTCCCGAGACCGGGAACGCCGAGGGCATCACCGCTGAACAGGCCGAGAAGCAGGTGGTCGCCCATGCGCAGGAGGTCCAGGGCCAAACGCTCGAGGTGCTGGAGGGCCATACCGACAAGATCGTCCTGCCTGTGAACCTTGAGATCGACATGGAATCTGAAGAGGAGGCGGAAGAGAACCGCTTCGTGTGGGTGGTTTACACCAACAACCCCTCCGCCCGGCTATCCAGCGGTTCCGAGCTGCCCTACCTGGCCCACTATGTGGACCTTGGCGGCGAATACCTGTACAGCCTGCCCACGGTGATCCCAGGGGACGAGGCCAGCGCTTCCGGCTACAATGCCGCTTATGTGTTTGAATTCATGGAGCCGGTGGATTATACCGGCTCGGTGACCCTGGCCGACGGCAGCCAGCGCGAGATCAGCCTCCAGCTGATGCGCGACAGCCGTACCGGCATGGTCTACCTGGGCAACCTTGAACGTCGCATCGCCGTGGCCGACTGCTACGAGTTCCTGTACAACAAGGGCCGCGTGGTGCTGGAGGCTTCCGGGGATAACACCGGCTGGGACGAGAATTGCCTGATGGCGCTTTACAACTACTGCCGGGCCTATGATTACTACAAGGCGATCGGTTGGACGGGCGGCGACGGCCTGGATACGCCAATACTGATCCTGAAGGACTTCTGCGACAAGGACCACAAGCCCATCGACAACGCCGCCTACGCTGGCAAGTACTACGGCTGGCAGCTGTTCCTGTCCAGCAGCGCCAACGACTTTTCCCAGTGCCTGGATGTGCTGGCCCACGAGTTTACCCACTGCGTTACCGGCTCGGTGATGACCTATAACGCTTATATGAATGACTACGGCGCCATCAACGAGGCCATGAGCGACATCCAGGGCAACATCTGCGACCTGATGTATCTGGACGAGGGCGAGGCGGAGGACCCTGAATGGCTGCTTGGCGAGGACATCAGCTCCGCCATCCGCAGCATGGGCGATCCCCACCGCTACCAGCAGCCGGAGTACACCTGGGACCTGCACTACGTGTCCGAGGTGAAGTCGCCCACCGAGCTGAACGACCGCGGTGGCGTGCACAGCAATTCATCGCTGTTGAACTATCTGGCCTGGCAGCTGTGCGCGAAGGGCGGCATGACGCTGGAGGAAGCCCGGGCCTACTGGTTCGCGGTGGACTGCTCGATGGTGCCCGGTACCGACTATCCCCAGCTGGCTGAGCTGATGCCCTGGGTGCTCAAGAACCTGGGCCTGGCGAAATATGAGAATGCGCTGACGGCGGCCACCGACGCCACCCGCTTGCGCGTGGAGGAAATGCCCGAGGCCTTTGACGAAGACAGGGCGCTGCTGACGCTGACCCTGCCCGACACCGAGCAGTTCACGGACGGCAACTGGGCGCTGGGCATATTCAGCATCAATGTGAACGGTCTGCTCCAACGGGCCATCGACATCATCGACGGCGCGCCGGGCTACGAAAACGCCATGGACGAGCTGGCCTATGCCATCGATCCCGAAGCCGCTGCGAGGGGCGATGACGTGATGAAGATGATCGATGACATGATCAATGCCTTCTTAGAAGAGCCTGAACTCGCTGAAACCGTGGCGGAGGTGGAGAACGCGGACGAAACCGAACCCCTCACCACCCAATCCGTTGCCGATTCCGACCTGCTGAAATGGCTCAGGCAGTACTTTGGCGACCTGTTCTTCTCGGGCCTGGGGGCTGCCGGACAGGACGGCCGCACGGTGAGCATGGTCTGCCGCCCCGGCATGACCGTCCCGGTGCTGGTGCGGCTGGAGTTCAAGCCCAATTCCATGCAGCTGAAGACCTCTGGCCTGGCGGTTTACTTTGGCCACTGGATCGACCTGGGCGGCGTGGTCAGCGACCTTATGGAAAAGGTCGATTCCGGCGCGGATCTGCTGGATGAATCCGAGGATGACCTCGGTGAAGAAATGCCGGACGAACTGAGCGGCCTGCTGGATATGCTGAATGCTTACATCGGCAGCGATGAGGCTGAGAAGGGAGCCGAAGTGCCCGAGGAGGCGCTGGAGCCCCTCACGCTCGAAGAGGTGCGCGCCTTGCTGGTGGATGTCAAGGACAATGTGAACAGCTTTTCCTGGCTGCTGCGCATGTTCTTCTACGAGATCAAGCCCGGCAAGATCTGCGTTCTCCGCGCAGATGGCCTGGAGCAGGTGATGGTGCTGGATGAGGAGCATACGCCGGACCTGTTCGGGATGCTTGAGGAGATGGAAGAAACAGAAGAAACAGAAGAAACAGAATCAGATTAAAACCAACGACCCTGCAAGGGTTTGGGATTGCCGAAGGATGTATGTCCTTTCGGCAATCCCGTTTCGGGTTTATAAAATCCCACGCATCAAACACAGAAGGAGAAACAACGTGGCATCCATAATACTGATCGTCGTTTACACTGCGGTGGTGGCGCTGGCGGCATTTTTGACCGACCTGCGCGTGCGGCACTGGCCGTTCACCGCCAACAGGGCCTCCAAGCTGCGCCGGTTTTGGCTGACGCTCTTTATACTGCTGTCGCTGCTGCCGGTGGCGGGGGTGTTCCTGCCCAACAGCCCTGTCAAATTCGCCCTGCAGGCCGCGGGCAATATCTGGCTGGGCTTTTACCTGTATTTCGGCCTGCTGCTGCTGGCGTTGCTGGGGCTGGAGCAGCTGGTGTGGCTGATCAGCAGGGGCCGCGCGGCAAACCGCTGGCACGGCGGCATACTGTGCGTGGCGCTTGTGGTGGCGCTGGCTGTGACCGGTTATGGCCTGGTCCACGCCCAGAACACCGTGGTGAAGCGCTACGACATCGAGGTGGACAAGCCCGGCGAGGACATGAAGGTGGTGCTGATCGGCGATTTGCACCTGAGCGTCAATTCCCGGCTGGCGACCACGAAGCGCATGGTGGAGTTGATTAACGCCGAGCAGCCCGACGTGGTGGTGATCGCCGGCGACATCTTCACCAGCAGCTACAAGGGGCTTTCCCATCCCGAGCAGTACGCCGAAGCGCTGCGGGGCCTGCATTCGAAGTACGGCGTGTACGCGGTTTACGGCAACCACGACGTGGAGGAGACGCTGTTCGGCGGCTTCCCGATCTCGCCCGTCAGCCAGGCCTTCCGCACGGCCCAGATGGAGGACTTCTTCAAGGATTGCGGCTTTACAGTGCTGTATGACCAGGTGGTGGACATCAACGGCGTACAGCTGGCGGGCCGCGTGGACGGCGAAAAGGCGGGGGACGGCACCACCAACCGCATGTCGCCCGAGCAGCTGTTGGCGGGCGTGGACAGGACCAGGCCCGTGGTGGTGCTGGAGCACGAGCCGAAGGAATTCCAGGCGCTGAAGGAGGCGGGCGCGGACGTAGCCCTTGCCGGCCATACCCACGCGGGGCAGGTGTTCCCCGGCAACCTGGTGGTGCCCTTCTTCAACGAAAACGCCTGGGGCTATGCGAAGGTGCACGGGCTCGACACTGTCGTCACTGCCGGCGTGGGCTACTATGGCCCGCCGATGCGCGTAGGCACCGACAGCGAGGTGTCTGTCGTCAATTTGAAATTCAAAGGATAGGGGATATAAAGCCCAATGTCAGACCTGAAGACCATCAAGCAACGTGCGCGGGGCGCCGTCAAGCGCCATTACGTGCTGGTGACGCTGCTCTGCGCGATCTCCATATTCGTGGGCACCGAGTTCAACAATGTGGTGAACAATGCCCAGACCTGGTATGAGTTTCTCCGGGGTCGACAGATCCAGGTGGCGCTGGAGGGCATCGGCAACGACCGCAGCGTCTGGCGCAAGGTCGTCAACGACCTGATCGAGGACAACATCGAGGCAGGGAACATCGAGGCCAAGGAGCGCATGAAGCTTCTGAAAGAGGCCACCAGCAGCAAGTCGATCCTGGGGCACCAAAGGGGCGTGCTGGCCACGGTGGTGAACAACATCAATTCGGGTTACCTGATGGCCATGGTGAGCACCGCCGTCCATAACGCGCTCCATTCCAGAAATGTCTTCAAGATGCTCCTGGTGGTGTTGGGACTGCTGATTTACCTGGCGGTCTGGGCCTATCTGCGCAACGCCTACAAGGCCGTGCTGCGCCGGGGATTGCTGGAGGCCCGCAGCTATGAGGTGGTGCCGACGGGCCACCTGTTGCACATGAAGCTCGTGAAGCGCTGGACCCGGGCGGCACTGACGCTGCTGCTCCAGACGGTCTATGAATCGCTGTGGTATCTGACCCTCGTGGGCGGCATCATCAAGCACTATTCCTACTTCCTGGTGCCCTTCATCGTGGCCGAGAACCCGGATATCGCACCGAGGGAGGCCATCACCCTGTCCCGGCGGATGATGAACGGCCACAAGTGGGAGTGCTTTAAGCTGGAGCTGTCTTTTCTGGGCTGGTTCGTGCTGGGCTTTGTGACCTTTGGCGCGGCGGACGTGCTGTGGGGCGTGCCCTATCGCGTGGCCAGCTATGCCGAATACTACGCCGCGCTGCGGCAGGAGGCCAAGGCCAGCAGCGTCGAAGGCACAGGCCAACTGAACGACGATTGCCTGTACGTCCATGCGGATCCGGCGGTACTGCGCGAACGTTATGCCGACATCGCCCGGAACGAGGAGATCATCCTGGAGGACATCGTGGAGCTGCCCCCCAGGAAGCGCTTCTTCGCGAAGAACTTCGGCATATGGACGGGCACCCTCGCGGAGAAGAAGATCTATGGCCGGCAGGCAGGGCTGCGCCACCAGACCCAGGTGGAGCGCCTGGAGATGAACGGCAGGGCCTACCCGCGGCGCATGAACCCGCTGTGGAACAAGGCGCAGTCCAGCATCGCGGCCCACATCAGCTACCTGAATCCCTGCACGATCTGGACGCTGGTGGTGGTGTTCTTCGCCTTCTGCATGGTGGGCTGGGTCTGGGAAGTGGCCCTGAACCTGATCCGGTTCGGCCAATTCTCCAACCGCGGCATGCTGCACGGGCCGTGGCTGCCCATCTACGGCGCGGGCGTGGTGATGATCGCCGTGTTGCTGAACCGGTTCCGCTCCCAGCCCGCGCTGGAGGCATTGACCATCATGGTGCTCTGCGGCTTCGTGGAGTTCATGACCTCCTACATCACCGAGCTGATCACCGGCCTTCGCTGGTGGGATTATACCGGATATTTCCTGAACCTGAACGGCCGGATTTGCGGTGAAGGCCTGGCGGTGTTCATGCTGGGCGGCATGACGGCGGTCTACCTGCTGGTGCCCATCATCGACAATATGACGATGCGGGTCAGGCCGAAGCTGCTGGTGGGCGTGTGCGTGGCGCTGCTGCTGTGCTTCACCGCGGACATGGTCTATTCCTTCATCAATCCCAACATGGGCGATGGCGTCACCAACGAATTGGATATGATCAAAACCACCGCTCCGGCGGCGGATACCACGAATACATTACAGCAATAGAACAGGAGGCCATATCGATGAAATCGGATGTCTTTATGCTCAACAGCGACGCCGGGCGCATGGCGGCGGCCCGCTATGCCACGGAGGATTTTGCCCACAGCATCAGTCTGGGGCGGCACGAAGTATTGCAGCTGGATTTGCTGACCGAGGAAACTCTGGGCATGGTCAAGGCCCTTGTGGATGACTTCTACGGCCAGCTGTGGTACGAGGCGAATGGCACGCGCTGCGAGATTCACCTGCAGGCCACGGCGGACGTGAACACCGACCAGCGGGAGGAGCTGCTTTCCATGTCCACCTCGGGCAGGAACGCCGCCGCGAAGGGCTTTATGGCCATGCTGAAGGATGTGGTTTCCGGCGCGATGCACAGCTTTGGCCGCTCCATGAACGACTATGGCCGCGAAGTGGCCCGCTACGGCATCGTCAACCCCGCTGACGTCGGCGGCTTTGCTGTGGACGCCATGGTGCCCATCTGGACGCTGCAAACCTATCGCGAAGGACTGGATACCCAGCGGCTGAGCGACGAGAGCGCTGGGGAGGCCTGGGACGAGCTGGAAAAATCCATCGTGGGCAAGCTGGCTGACGATATCATCGTGGGCGTCAAGGGCGACCGCATTGAGATGGTGATCGTCAAGGATTTCGGCAAGTGACGGGTCCGTAAATGGCTAATATTTTCCCCTCTGAGTTCATGCCTGGTTCATAATTGTCTGATAACATAAAAGTACCGGAAAAACCGGACAAGAAAAAACTACTGACTCCCGGTCGGTGTAGCGTCAGAGCGCTGCGCCGGTTGGGGGTCAGACGATTTTGGAAACAGCAGGGAAGCGGGGCGTTTCCCTTTTCGCGTATTATACTAAAAACCATGTCGGCAGCGCCGACATGGTTTTTAGTATTATCTACAGTGTTTCTTTAATGGGACCGTTTTGCTTCACGTAGGCGGCTGATGATGATCAAAACCATGCAGAGCATGAAGCCGATGGCGCAAAGGGGGCCGACGGTCCGGACGGCCAAATCGTTGAATTCGCTGGAGAAGAGCCTGGGCGAACGAGTCGAGAAGCCGGTGACAGCGACGGTTGCGTCGTTGATCTCCTCCTCGTCGATGCGCTTCAGCATGGCTTCGAAATCATCGATACAGGCGTTGCCCTTGTCCACGATCGACGAGATGCTTTGCGCCACGGCGGTGGCCTGGGCCTCAGTCAGACCGGCTTGGGCAATGGGCTCTGCCAGGATTTCATCGATGAAAGTCGGTGCGCCAGCCTTCAGGTCATCCAGCCGCTGACGGCAGGTGGCGCAGCGCGCGGTGATCGCGGCGAGCTCTTCCGCAACGTTCGTGTGCAGGCGGATCAGCGCGTCGTAGGTGGCGTTGGTGTTGCTGTCGATGCGGGTCATATTCGTGCCGCTGCTCACATAGACGGTGCTGTTCTTTTCGTAGCGCTGTATCAGCTTGTCCAGCTGTTCCAGCAGCGCCTGCTGGCTTTGCTGCCGGTTTTCCAGTTCTTCGATTTCAAAGGCATAGTGCGCCTTCAAACGCTCGGGGTCACGGGACAGGGCGTCCAGCGTCAGGTTTGCCTTCAGGCGGGCAATATCGCCGTCGATCAAGCTGTTCAGGCGGACGCTGATGTCGTTGAAGGCCGTGCCTTCGTGCCGGAAGGCGGGTCGCCGGGCGTACATCTCCTGGGCGTAACCGGCCATTGACGCGAAGTAGGATTCTATGGCATCCGCCTGCTGGAGGTAGTCATGGTCTGATAACACGGTCGAAAGGTCGTCGCGGCGCAGGCCGTTGGCGTACACCTTCGCGAAATAATCCCTGTAGGCGGAAACGATGGCCTTCATCAGGGACAACAGCTGTTCCCTGGAGATGGCGCTGTCAAAGCTGTTGTAGAGCTCGATGTTGTAGGCGGTGGGGTGGAAGTCGTCGATGCGGGCAATGTGGCTGCTCGAGGCGTCCAGCAGGGAAATATAGCTCTTGACCCGGCTGACCATGTTTGCCGGGTAAACCCCTCGGGCGACGAGGCACTGCTGCAGTTGGTCGACGGTGTAGGTTCCCTCCAGCCCGCATACCTGCAGGGCGCTGGAAAGCACCTCGTCCGAGGCAATGCCGGAGATGTCGAAGGCCGTACCGTTGGGCGCGATACCGTCCGGAGCGTCTTCGAAGGTAAATTCGATGCCCGCGGTAGCGACGGTGGGACCTGGATTCCTGTTGAACTTCACGCAGGTCAGGGCAAAGCCTGCGATGGTAAAGATCAGAAGGATGATGACGCTGTTGCGCAACCAGTGGGTCTTATTCCGGGTCATTGTTCAGCCACCTCCTCTGCGTTACGGGGCTGCTTCTTTCCGGGACGGTATTCCGGCGCAAGCGCGGCGAGGAACCAGAAGCCGAGGCCGATGAACAGGCCGGCAACCCCGCCGAGGGCCATCTTCTTGCCTGCGCCCGCGATGAAACCCTTGCTCGACACCGCCGTCGTGGAATGCTGGAGGTAGGTGGTGAAGAAGGGACTGCGCTGAATCTCCTGCATCTGGGCGCTGATTCGGGAATAGCAATCCTTGCAGCGCTCGATCACCCGCTCCAGTTCTTCGCGGTAGGGTTTGATATCAGCGACGTCGGCGTCGGTATCTATCAGTGCGATTCTGTTTTCCAGGTTGGCAATGTCAGCGCTCAGCTTTTCGGCTTCACTGTAATTTTCCGCCTGCTGGAGCACCAGGTTGTTGTAATTGCCCGTCGCCGAGGTAGTGGTTTTGGTGTCACCACTGTCCTGCATGGTGATGTAGATCTCATCGTTCTTGTAGCTGTCCAGTATGCGCTGGGTGTTCTCGATATCCTCGTTTACCTGGTCCAGTCGGACCTGGGCGTTGCGCAGCCTGTACTGGAAGCCCATGCGCATTGCGGCGGGGTCCCGGGCGACGTTGTTGGTCAGCACACTGGCGTAGAGGTAGTCCACGTCGTTGTCCCGCAACTGCTCCAGGTGGGCCAGCAGGTCGTCGAGGGTGTTGCCCGTCTCCCAGGAACGGTAAGCCCTGACCTTATCCGGCCTGTCGCTGCAATAGTCGCAGAGGCTGTCGGCGGCGGCGCGCAGCATGTCCAGGCACTCGGGCATGTCCTTGGTCTGGGCGTCGATGACAGAGAACGCGTCTTCGGGCAGGGCCCGGTCGGCATAGGTGTCCACCAGGTAATCGTTGTAGGCGGTCAGGATCCGGTCGAGGAGCATGCGCAATTCGTTGTTGGGCAGGTTGCGCTTGTCCCGGGAGCTTCCCTTGGCAAAGCCGTTGGTGAGCGTGACCACGAAACGGTTCTCATAGGTCAGATGAACCTTCTGGATCTGGGTGTAGGTGGATGTTGACTTCTCCTGGATCATGCCGGAGGCGATCTCCTGCATGCGCTTGCTCTCCTGGGACAGTATCCTTTCAATGCGGATACTGTTGGCCAGGTTGGTCAGCGATACGCTTCTTGAAAGGTTCATCCCGTCAAGGGCCTTTTTGAGTACATAGGAGGAAGAGATCTTTCCAAGGTCGAGCTCGCTGCCGTCCGGCGCGGTGAGGTCGGGAACCTTCACAAACCGCGGTATGTTGTCGTCCTCCAGCAGGGACGGGCTGTAATCCGGGTTGTTCAACGGATCGAGCAGAGGATTGGGAATCTCATATTCCAGTGTAACCACGGAAGTCACCGAGGCGGGCGACTCGGTGTGTTGATACCACAGCATTGAAGCGAGTATGCCCGCTGCAAAGAAAAGCAGGGTCACCCATGCGTAAATCCGTTTTTTCTCCTTGAAATTCTCTATGACCCGTCCCAGGTCGATCACGCCGTTTACGGCGGCGGGGTTGTTCAGGACGACGTTGATCTGCGCGTCCTTGTCGATGCGCATGGGCCTGTCGTTCTCACGATCGTTCGTGTCCAATCCGCATACCTCCGTTCCGAAGTGAGTATATGAATAGTATTCCTATTATAACATGGCGCCGTGGAAAAGGCAATAAATCGAGGGGGTTTGAACCCAAATGTCAGATTTTTATACTAACACCATGCCGGGATCGACACAAACAGGCATGAAAATACCATGTTGTTCCTGTGCTTACGATGTAGATTTCGGGAATTTTCATAGTAATACTAAAAACCATGTCGGCGCTGCGACATGGTTTTTGGTATAAATCTATTCGCTGCATCCGGCATGGATCAGCAGCCATGGCGCGGCTCCTGTGAGAGGCGCTTGCGGAGCATGTCGCCCCGATCAAGGCCATCCGGGGCATCCATGTCAAAGAGAGTCATGGGCTCGACCACCTGCTCCACGCGGTTCCCATCAGGGGCAGCCAGGTTTTCGGCGACCAGCGTCCGCCCCAGGCTGCCGGGGGAGAGGATTTCCAGCACATCGCCCCGGCGGACGCGGTTGCGAAGCTCCACCCGCACGCGCCCGCCCTCCAGGCGTTCCCTAACCACGCCCACGAATACGCAATCCTGGTGGTAGACGCCGTCATCCGGCGCGTGGCGCTTCATCTCGCCGAAATAAAAGCCGCTGGCATAGGCCCGATGGCTGACGGCATTCAGCTCACGCTGCAACAGGGCCAGCGCCTCCGCGTCTGCGGGGGCGTCATTCAGGCCGTCCAGACGCTGGCGGTAGGCGTTGGCCACGGTGGCTACATAGTAGGGAGACTTCATTCGCCCCTCGATCTTGAAGGACGTGACGCCGGCATCGGCGATCTGGTCCAAAAAGTCCAGGCAGTTCAGGTCGTGGGAGCTGAGGATGGTGGTGCCCCGGTCGTCCTCCTCCACGGGAAAGAATTCACCGGGGCGCTTTTCCTCTACGAGATGGTAACGCCAGCGGCAGGACTGGGTGCAGGCGCCTCGGTTGGCGCTGCGGCCGGTCAGGTAGGCACTGATCATGCACCGGCCCGACCAGGCCATGCACATCGCGCCGTGCACAAAGGCCTCCAACTCAAGGGCGGCGGGGGTCTTCGCCCGCAGCTCGCCGATCTGCGCCAGGGTCATCTCCCGGCCCAGCACCACCCGGCTGGCGCCCATTTCGTACCACGCGGTGGCGGCGGCCCAGTTCAGGCAGTTGGCCTGGGTACTGATGTGGATGGGCAATCCCGGCGCGGCCCTGCGCATGACAGCGACCGCGCCCAGGTCCGCCACGATGGCGGCATCCACGCCCAGCGCAAGCAGGCCCTGTGCGTAGTCGCCCAGGGCGTCCAGCTCGGCGTTGGTGGGGAAGGCGTTGACGGTCACGTACAGCTTGCGCCCCAGGGCGTGGGTTTCCTTCGCGGCCAGGGCCAGGTCCTCCATCGAAAAGCCCGTGTTCGCCGATCGCAGCTGTAGCTGTGGCCCGCCCACGTACACCGCGTCCGCGCCGAAACGCAGCGCCGTGCGCAGGCATTCCATGTCCCCGGCGGGGCAGAGGAGTTCAAGGTTTGGCATGGTAAAGCACCTCGTCAATGATATACAGGGTGTGCCCTGATATCAGAACACACCCTGTATCGGGATTGCCGCAATGCGCTCAGAACAGACCGTTGATGTAATTCGTGAGCGCCTCGCGGTCGTAAAAGTTGTTGATGTTGTTGATGATGAAGTCAGGCTCCACGCCCTGGTCGATGTCGTAGTACGCGCCGTTCTTCATCAGGGACATGCGCTGAGGACCGGAGATCTCAAAGTAAGTGCCCCAGGCGGTGGACATGTTCAGCACCAGGCAGCTGCCGCCGCCGGAGGTGCGGCCAAGCAGGGTCGCCTGGCCGGTGGATTTGAATGTCGCGGGCACAAAGTTGCCGCAGGAGAAGCTGCACGGTGAGATCAGGCAGTAGATATTCTTGTCGTCCACCTGGTCGCCGCGGTTGAATTCCCGGTCCAGGTTGGTATCCACGTGATAGATGGTGGTGCTCATCGCGCCGGAGAAGGTGTCCTTCAGGGAGACCGGGGCCTCGCCCAGAACCCAGCCCAGCACAAATGCCGCCGAGTTCAGGGAGCCGCCGCTGTTGCAGCTCAGGTCGATCACCACGTTTTCGATGGGGCTGTCCTTGCGATAGATCTTGTTGTGGGCGTAGATGATCAGGCCGATGGTGTCGCCCGGAAGATCCTCGCCGTTTTCTATACACGCATAGTACGTCGCGGGGGTGCTGTTTGCGAAGAGGTCGAAGGTGATGTAGGCCGTGTTGCCGACCTCCTCATAGCCCACCGGGCCGTCGGGATAGTACTTTGCGCGAGCGCTCTTGAAAAGCGTATAGCTGTTGCTCAGCCGCTGGCCCATCATGCCAAAGCGCGCCTGCGTCGCCTTTGCGCCCGTAAGGAACGAATAGCCGGAAAAGTTGCTGTGGATATCGTCCAGGTGCAGGTCGATGAAATCGTACAGCTTGACGTCGGCCGTATGGGGATCGGGGGACATCAGGTCGTCCTTGTAGGCCAGCTGGGTGAACAGCTGGTCGAAGCTGGTGACGTCGTGAATCTCCTTCAGGCCGTACAGCTTGTCCAGCATCAGGCAGAGCTCGTTGTAGCCGTAGGTGGCCAGCGCTTCGCTGCGTTGACCGGTCTGGCCGGAATAGTAACGCTCGCCAAGCTCGGTCAGGGGCATGGTCTGGTCATCCACGCAGCCCAGGCAATCGGCATTGGCACAGAACACCTCTTCGCCGTTGTACATCAGGTTCAGGCCCGTGCCGACGGCAAACACGAAGTCGCTGAGGGTTTGGGCAGGCACCAGGTAATAGTCGCCCTGGTGGATCAGCTGGATGCCATAGTCGTTCAGCTGCAACAGTATGCTGTCGCCGTAGCGGTCATAGCTGCCGGTGTTGACGTGCTCGAACAGCTCGCCCCGGCCTTCTTCGTCGTAGCCGCTGGCGCTGACCAGGTCTACCAGGGCGTTGGCGCTGCTGTCGTGCAGGAAGGCGTCGTAGTCGTTGAAGAAGATGGTGTTGTTCCCGAAATCCACGTTCATGAAGTAATCCGATTCCCGGGTCAGCCAGACCTGTTCGCCGTCGGCCTCGTAGGTCAGTTTGTAGTTCGCGTCCCCGTAGTACTGCTGCTCGAAGTTGTTCAGGAAGTTGCAGAAGTCCTCCAGGTCGATCCAGGGCAGGTCGCTTACGCCGTCGACGAAGCACAGCGGCAGCTGGTCGGAATACTCCAGGCTGCCCAGGTAGGCCTTGATCTCATACCTGAGGATCTCGTGCTCGCCCTCGGCGGTGGTGTCAGCGGCGTCGGTCGTTGAGGCGGCGGGCTCCGCCAGGGCGCAGGTCATGAGCAGCATGGCCGCGAGCAGGATTGCAAGCGTTCTCTTCATAGATCGATTACTCCCTTTTATATGTTTATTCCTCGTCATCCTCGGGGATGTAAGTCACATCGTCCCAGTTCTCCGGGCGCAGGCCGATGTTGGTACGCGCGCCCTCGATCCTCGGGTTCAGGTAAGTTTCAAACAGGGCGTTGGCATAGGATACGGTGATCAGCTTGTTGAAGGCCACCATGAACGTCAGGTACAGCAGCGCAACCACCATCAGCACCTGCATCTGGATGTTCGGTATCAGCACCATCAGGCCGTAGGCCAACGCCGGCACGATGAGCGTGATCAGCTTGATCAGCACTGAGCGTGGCAGCTTTGCCACGGTCATCAACAGGGAATTGCGGATCACGTCGATGGTCTTCAGATCGTAGGTGATCAACATTGGGCAGGCCAGCATGCTCGCCAGCGTCCATAACGCGCCCACCAGCAGCACCAGCGCGGCGGGCAGCATGAAGATCAGGCTTTGGTTCAGCATGTTGCCGTAGAAGCGCCAGCAGGTCACCACCAGGAAAGGCATGATGCCGTCGATGCAGGAGATCACCAGCGCCTGCTTCCAGTTGGACTTCAAGGCGTCCTTGAAGTCGCTGAGCACGAAGCTGTGCTCGTCCCTGGCCCAGTTGCGCAACACGTATGTCACGCCCGCATTGAAGGGCCCAGTGATGGCGATGCATGGGGCCAGGATCATCAGCCAGGTGTTCAACAGGCCCGCCACGTCCCCCGACGATGTTCCCGGGTCGGCCTGCAGCAGGTTGTACAGCGCGATCAGGTTCAGGAACGTCCATATGATGGCGGGGATCCAGGCGATCATGTACAGCAGGTTCACGCCGAACAGCCCACTCCAGCGCACCTTCAGCACCTCGCCAAACAGCGCCAACCGGTTCTGGGGCATGTCTGCCACGGTGTAATCGCCCTTGCCCTGCTTGCCGTAGAAATAATTATTCATCAAATCGCGAATGGCCATAGACTACCTCCATGCGCATAGCGCATATATAGTATACACGCCCCGGTTCTGAATTGCAATAAGCAAACATTAAAAATGACGTCAATTGGACATTCATATTGCAATTTTGACATAAATGAGATATAATGCATAATCAGCCGAGAAATATAATCGCTCATTCAATGAACAACAGCAGGGAGGAAGCGCCTGTGCGACCCACCATAATGAGGATTTCCACCGGGGCTATCGCCGCCAACGCCAGGGCGATTCGCGCCCGCATTCCCGAAAAGGTGCGCATGATGTGCGTGGTCAAGGCCAACGCCTACGGGCATGACAGCGTGCAGACGGCGAAGAAGCTGCTGGACGCCGGAGCCGACGCCTTCGCCGTGGCCATTGTAGAGGAGGCCGAGGCGCTGCGCGAGGCCGGGATCGACAAAATGATACTGGTGCTGGGCGGCGCGGGGGAGGCTTCGCTGCGCCGGGCCGTGCGCGCGGGGGTATCCCAGGCGGTATACACGCCCCGGATGCTGGAAATTATGCAGGATGAGGCCATGCGATGCGGCAAGCGGGCCTTGGCCCATCTGAAGATCGATACGGGCATGTCCCGGATCGGCGTGAGGGGCGGGGATGACCTTTCCGCCATGCTGGCCTGGTGGCGGCGCTGCCCGGACGTGGAAATGGAGGGCGTTTTCACCCACTTCTGCGTGGCGGACACCGACCCTGATTTTACGGCGCAGCAGAACGAACGGTTTGCCGGGGCGCTGGCGATGATCCGCGAGGCGGGCTTTGCCCCCATCGCCCACGCGGCGGCTTCCACCGCAATGCTGGATCCGGCGCTGCAATATGACATGGTTCGCCCCGGCATCGTGCTGTACGGCAGCTGTGTGCCGGAGATGTCAGACGAACTGACCTGGGCGCAGACCCTTGTCACGAAGCCCATCCGCCTGCAATGGATCGCCGCGGGGGACACCGTGGGCTATGGCCGCACGTTTGCCGCGCAGCGGGATACGCTGGTGATGACGCTGCCCATCGGGTACGGCGACGGTTATCCCCGCATTCTCAGCAACCGGGCTTGCGTGCTGGTGCATGGCCAGCGCGCCCCGTTGATCGGGCGGGTATGCATGGACATGGTTATGGCTGACGTGACCGACATCCCCGGCGTGGACCTGGACGATGAAGTCGTGCTGTTGGGCTGCCAGGGGGAAGGGCGAATCACCCCCGACGAGCTGGCTGAGCTGGCAGAGACGATTCCCTACGAGATCATGCTGGGCTTCGGGGCCCGCATTCCCGTGGAAGTCATCGATTAGCCGCAGTGGCGCCTCCGGGCCGTCACGGTGGCGGCGCAGGCGCCGCCGCTACATGCAGACTGGGAGATAATGCTATGAGTATCACCGATATGTGGAAATCCAACGCCGTAACGCTGATCCTGCTGATCGTGCTGAACCTGGCGCTGTTTACCCTGGGCAACACGCCCTGGCTGGTGCTGGGGCTCATCTGCCTGCTGGGCGGCATGTTCCTATCCTACCGGCAGGGCATGGGCTTCGGCCATGAAGCTTGCGGCATCCTGCAAATGGTGGAAAAGGCCCGGGACCCGGAAAGCCCCTCCTACGGGCAGGTGGATGAAAAAGTGGCGCGGCGCGCGTGGAGCGCGTCCACCGGCATAAAGGGCGTGCTGGCCTCGGCACTGGTGCCCTATGTCGTGGGCTGCCTGTACATCGTGCTTTCCCTTTTGAAGGTCCACCCGGCGGACGCTGTCATGCGGCTGGTGTCCTGGGTGGTGGCGCTGCCCTTCTGGCCGGCGATGCTGCCCTTCAGCCAGACCTTCGACCGGCTGACAGCCCCGGTGGCCGCGGTGCTGATGATTTCACCCTTCGTGTTGCCGCTTTGTACCTTCGCCGGCTATATGCAGGGCCCGAAGCTGTGGGCGAAGTCCGAAAAAGCCATGGCAGAGGGGCGGCGCAGGGCCAAGGCAAAGTCCCGCGTGGGGCGCAAAAAAAGCGTTCCCAGGTCGCAGCGGCCTGAAATTTGATATTTTTTCGAAAAACCGATTGCAATTATTGCGCAATTATGATATAATTTGGGCAATATCATAGGTGAAGCTATGCGTATCATATCCGGAGAGGCCAAGGGCAGGGTGTTATTCGCGCCGTCAGGCGCGCAAACCCGCCCCACCTCGGACAAGATCAGGGGCGCACTGTTCAACATCATCGGTTCCCGCGTTTTGGATTCGCGGGTGCTGGATTTGTTCGGCGGCAGCGGGGCGCTGGCGCTGGAAGCGCTCAGCCGGGGAGCCGAGAGCGCGGTCATCGCGGACAATTCCCGCCAGGCATGGCAGGCTATCGACCGGAATGCCCGCAACGTGTTGAAGGACGATTTCGATTTGCGCGTGCGCATCCTCAACCAGGACTACCGCAGCGCCATCGCCGCGGTGGTCGGCGAGATATTCGATCTGGTGTTTCTGGATCCCCCCTATCGCATGGTGGAGGCCTACGGCGATGCGCTGTCCCGTCTGTTGAGGGCGGACATGCTGGCGCCGGGCTGTTTGATCGTCATGGAGCGCCGCAGGGACGCGCAGGTGCCGCTGCCCCAGGCCGTGGCTGTGTTTGACACCCGGCAATATGGCGATACGGCAGTGGATTTTGCGGAGATACGCTCCGCCGGGGATGAAGGCCAACAAACGGCCATAAACGAGGATTAAACCGGTAAACCCGGGCAGACTAAGCTGCGCCAGGCGGCGGCCGGGTGCGGAAAGGAAGGCTGAACGATGGATCAGGAAAAGTTCTACGAGGAAGAGACGCAGGAAACCCGCGAAGCGCCGCAGGCGCGCCAGATGGACGAAGTCAATGATATGCGTTATTTCCTCGAGCTTCTCAAGCATATTCGCGCGGCGATCACCGCCGGCACCAGCGTGCCGCTGACCAACAAAAAGATCATCGACGCGGAAAAATGCCTGATGATAATCGACGATATGGAAAAAAACCTGCCTGACGCCGTGCAATATGGCCTTCAGATGTATTCAGAGCAGGAGCGCATCATGAACGAGGCGGAAACCAAGGCCATGAACCGCATCAGCTCCGCCGAGATGCGGGTGAACGCCGCCCTTGAACGGGCCAGGGAGGATGCCGAGCAGCGCGTTTTGGACGCGGAAAATGAGGCCCGCGCCATACTGGAGGACGCCCAGGAGCGCGCCGACCACATGATAGACGAGAGCGAGATACTGCGCCAGGCCCGCGAGGAAGCGCGCATCATCAAGAACGACGCTCGCGTGGAGGCCAGCGAGGTTCGCCTCAAGGCCCAGCACGATGCCTATCAGCTGCTGTCCTCGGTGGAGGATGAGTTGACGGAGGCCTGCAAGAACATCCGCCGCCGCCGCGCTGAATTGGGCGACGAAAACGAATAATCCAATTAACACAACTATACAGGAGCCCCGAAAGGGCCTCCTGTATTTTTTATCTCATATTGGTCCATACTTGCAGGTGTGTTGTGTGATAACTTCTGATTTGTCGCGTTGCGACAAATCAGAAGTTGAGTGGCTAGTGGCTAGTGATTAGTGGCTAGTGAATGATGAAATCCTTGCGGATTTCTTTTG
>CADBVG010000019.1:0-7768 GCA_902798105.1 uncultured Eubacteriales bacterium | reverse complement strand
ACAAATCCCGTAGGGATTTGCTCCACCACTAGTCACTAGCCACTAGCCACTAATCACTCAATTCTGATTTATCGAGCACAGCTCGATAAATCAGAATTTCCCTATCTCGTCGACGGAGGACTGCTATATGGACCTGTATCGGGCGGAAGGCCGATCTGACAATCACAGTATGGACCCGACGGACGCGGCGCTGGTGCGCACTCTGGCGGGGCAGCATGTCGAGAAGGGCACGGTGAAGCTGGGCCTGTTCCGGGGCATCCCGGCGCGGGTTGCGTCGCTGCTGGACGCGGCCGGGCGGCTTCGCCCGTCAGACGGCTCCGACCCGGCCCTTGCCCTGCTGGACGCGCAAGCGCCGCAGATTGAAGCCTGTGTTGACCGAGCGGCGTCAGAGGGCGGCGTGCGGCTGCCTGCCTGGAACGGGGTGCCGAGGATTCAGGTCTTGCTGGCGGCACTGTGCGCCGGAGACAACCCTGTCACCGAACAGCGCCTGCTGGATGCCGTAGCTGCGCTGGACGCCCTGCAACCGATGACCCAGGCCGAGCTGTGGGCCGTCCCCGCCGCGCTGCGCGTCGCGATATCGGAGGCGTTGACGCATGTGGCGGCGGCGATCGTGAAACGGGCGGAGGCACACTTCGACGCCGAACGCTGGGTGTGCAGGCCGACGGGCATCATTTCCCGTCGCGGCTTGGCTTTTCTCGCCCGGGCGTTGGGTCAGGCGGAGGCGGCGACCCGACCCGCGGCGCGACAGCGGCTCGACTCGATCCTTGCCCGGCGAGCGCTTTCGGCGGAAACCATCATCGCCCGGGATCAGGCCGAGGCGGCGGGATTGTTGATGCGGCTGGAAAACCTGTTGGCAACCCGGCGCATGGTCGACGCGCTAAACTGGCAGGCCTGCTTTATGAGGCTCTCCCGGGTCGAACAGGCCCTATGTCGGGAGGCGGCAGGCACCTATCCGACCATGGACGAGGCCTCCCGTGCCGCGGTGCGGGCGGAGGTCGCCCACATCGCCCGAAGGGTGGGGCTGCCGGAGCTGTCGGTTGCCCGCGCCGCCGTGGAAGCCGCCCGGTCCGGGGAGGGCCTGCGCCGCGAGGTGTGCTGGTGGCTGTACGATGATGCGGGGCGGCGGGCGCTCCTGAGGCGTATGGACCGGGAGAAAGTGCGCTTGCGAAGGCTGGTTCCTGATCCCACGGGCCATAGGACTGTCATGGTCCTGCTGCTCCTGGCGGCGTTGTTGGCGACACTGCTGGCGCTCTGTGGAGGTACGCCCTGGCTGTGGCCCGCCTGTGCCGTGTTGGGCTGGGGTGGTGCCGACGCTTTGGCGGCCCGCCTGTATTCCCGGTTCTTCCTTCCGGCGCGGCTTTTGAAAAGAGAGATGAAAGCGGTGCCGGAGGACTGCGCCGCGCTGGTGACGATGCCTGTGCTGCTGTCATCGCCAGAGCGCGTGGAGGACGTGTGCGCCCAGCTCGAGGCGCTGGGCTGCCTGGAGACGAGTACAAATATAGAATACCTGTTGCTGGGCGACCTGGCCGACGCCCCTGAGAGGGAAATTCCCGGTGACGGTGACATTCTGGAGCGCGCCCGAAGCTGTATCGAAGCCATGAATGGCCGGGCGGGGCGGGCAAAGTATGCCCTGCTGGTGCGTGGGCGGACGCTGCTGCCTGCGGACGGCGTATGGATGGGGCGGGATCGCAAGCGCGGCGCGCTGATGGACCTGAACCGACTGCTGTTGGACCGGGAGGACGCCGCGACGGCATTTGCCCTCGAGGGAAATGCCTGCGTGCACTTGAAGGGGCGCTTCAGGTACGTCATTACGTTGGACGCCGATACCCGCGCCCTGCCGGACGACCTGAGACAGCTGATCGGCGCGATGGCCCACCCGCTGAACCGGAGGTACGGCGTGCTCCAGCCCCGCATGGAGGCGCTGCCTTCCGCCTGCGTCAACGGCTTCGTGCGGCTGTTCGCCGGTGCAGGAGGCGTGAGCGCGTATCCGGTGTGCGCATCGAACCTGTGGCAGGATGTCACGGGCCGAGGCATCTACGGCGGCAAGGGGATCTACGACGTGGCCACCTTTCAGGAAAAGGTGGAGGGTGTGCTGCCCGAGGGGCGGATTTTGAGCCATGACCTGGCCGAAGGCGCGCTGGCCGGAGCGGGCTTTGTGGGGGATGTGGCCTTCTACGACGGGCACCCCTCCACGGTGAGCGCGACCTTGCGCCGCCAGCACCGCTGGATGCGGGGCGACTGGCAGCTGCTGCCGGTTCTGTTTTCCCGAAAAAAACACCTGGGCCTGGCGGATCGCTTCCGGATGCTGGATAACTTGGCGCGGTCGCTGTGGGCCCCGGCGCTGCTGGCGCTGCTGCTTGGCGGGGCATGGACGGGCAATGAATGGTCGCTCGCGGCGGGGCTGGCGTTGGCCTGGCTGGAGCCGCTATTGCGTCCAGGCGACGGTGACGCGCTGAAGTGGCGCAGAGCTGCGGCGCGATTGGCGCTGCTGCCGCTGTCCGCCTGCAATGCGCTGGACGCTGTATTGCGCACACTGTGGCGGCTGGCGGTCTCCGGCAAACATATGATGCAATGGGTGACCGCCGCGGACGCTGAGGCGAACAAGGATCGTGGCTTTCGATGGCCCGGGTTCGCGGCCACGGTGCTGTTGGTTCCGGCGCTGCTGGTCGGTCGCTTCCCCGGGGCAATCCTTGCGCTGATGGCGCTGTTCCTGGTCGGCCCGGGATGGGTGGGGGACATGGAGGCGGAGCCCGTCGCCAATATGGACCCGTTGACCGACGAAGACCGGGATTTCCTGTTGAACCTGGCCCGGTGTACCTGGCGCTTTTTCGAGGACAATATACCGCCTGACAGCAGCCCACTGCCCCCGGATAACGTGCAGTTGGACCCGCCGGTGGGGGCGGCCCGGCGCACATCGCCTACCAATATCGCCCTGTACCTGCTCAGCTGCCTCGCGGCGCGGCGACTGGGCTTTGTGGGCGTGGAAGAGGCGGAAAGGCGCATGCACCGGACCCTGGACGCGCTGGAAGCCATGGAGAAGTGGCGCGGACAGCTGTACAATTGGTACGACATTGACACTCTCGCCCCGCTGCAGCCCCGCTATGTGTCCTCGGTGGACAGCGGCAACCTGGCGGCGGCACTGTTGCTGTGCGCCAATGCGCAGGAGGTTGGCGGGGACCTGGCCTGCAGAATGAAAGCGCTGGCGGAGGGCATGGACCTGGCCGCGCTCTATGACAGGGAGCGGGAGCTGTTCGCCATTGGCATCGATGTGGAATCGGATCGCGTCAGCGCATCCCACTACGATCTGTTGGCCTCGGAGGCCCGCATACTCAGCTATACAGCGATGATGCTGGGGCAGGTGCCGGTACGTCACTGGCAGCGGCTGGGCCGCGCCTGCGCCCGGGTGGAGGGCGGGGTCGCGCCGCTGTCTTGGAGCGGTACGATGTTCGAATACCTGCTGCCCCGGCTGTTCCTGGACGCGCCGCCGATGACGCTGCTGGGAGACGGCGTGCAGGCGGCGGTGGCGGCGCAAATCGCCCGGGGAAAGCGATTGGGCAGGCCCTGGGGCGTTTCCGAGTCGGGTTATTGTGCCCTGGACGCCGCCATGAATTACCAGTACCGGGCCTTCGGCCTGCCGGCGCTGGCCCTGGATGGCGAGGCAGTGGCGGACGTGGTCGCGCCCTATGCCTCGGCGTTGGGGGCGCTGGTCGCGCCCCATGAGGCTGCGGAAAACCTGAAGCGTATGGTGGCCATGGGCTGGACGGGCAAGTGGGGCCTGTTCGAAGCGGCGGACTACCTGCGCCCGGAGCCGGACGACAGTCCCGCCGTCGTGATGAGCCACATGGCCCACCACCAGGGCATGACGCTGTGCGCACTGTGCGAAGCCCTCACCGGCCATTCCTTGCGCCGGGATTTCATGGCACAACCCCGGGCAAGGGGCCTTTCGCTGCTGCTGGAGGAGCGGTCATGTCCGGTTGGACCGAGAAGGCCGCGCCGGCATCCGTCACAGGCACCGAGAATCGCCCGTGGACGATCATCCCGGTGGGGCGATCCAGACGCTGTCGAGGCCCATCTGCTCCATGGCGGCGGTGTGACGGCGCTGTGCACCGACGAAGGCGCGCTTCACCTGTGGCGGGGGAGTGTCGCGGTCACACGCTTTTCCGGCGCGCTGCGGCAGCGCCGGGACATGGCCCGGGTCTGGCTGGTGGACGCCACGGACGGCAGCCGCGCTCCGATGGCGGGGTCGGCGGTTTACGCGCCGGGATCGGTGCGCTGTTTCGCACGGGTAAATGGCCTGGAGGCGAGTATGGACGTGTGCCTCTCCCCGGAGGATGGCACGCTGATAAAGGTTGTGGAGATTGCCAACAGGGGGTCGAATACCGCCGAATGCGCGGTGGCGGACGTGGTGCCGCTGGCGCTGTGCGATGAAGCGGATTGGCACGCCCATGCGGTGTTCCAGGGCCTGTTTGTACAGGGCGACGTCCTGCCCCCGGACGCTTTGGTGTTTTCCCGGAGACCGGGCAGCCGGGGTGCGGGGATTCCGCGGCTGGCGCTGCTGGCTGTGGGCCCGGGCGACCTCACCTGGGAGTGCGACTATGAAAAGCTGGCGGGGCGGTACGGCGACGCGGGGGCAACCGACGCGCTGACAAGGCCCCTGTCCTGCGGGATCGGCGCGACGCTGAATCCGGCGGGCGCGCTGCGCAGGGCCTTTACCCTTGCCCCGGGGCAATCCGCCCGGGTGTGCTTTGCCATGGGCCTGTTGGACGATGGCGCGTCCACCCGGGAATGGTGCGCGCGCTGGCGGAAATCCGGGGTGTATCGGCGGGCGCTGCGCCTCGCCGGGATCCGCGCCGAGGCAATGCTGGACTTCGCGGGGCTGGATGCCGGAGCGCATCATCTGCTCCAGCGCATGACGGCGCTGCTGGTGGATGGGGAGCTGGCGGCACAGGCCCGCGGCCAGCGCCGGGGTGAGGCCGGGGTGTCGCGGGAGACACTGTGGTCGCTGGGCATATCCGGGGACAGCCCCATACTGGTCATGCGCGTCTGCGACGGGAAGGACGTAAGTGGGGTGCGGGCGCTCATCCGCGCCCACGGCTTCTGGCAGTCCATGGGCATCGGGACGGACCTTGTGTTGATCGATGTCAGTGGAAGCGGCTACGACCGCCCTGTGCGGCATAAGCTGGATAACCTGATTGACGCCGGACACCTGAACCGAATGCGCTGCGTTCCTGGCGGCGTATGGCTGCTGGATGGCGCAAACCTCAATGACGAACAGCGACGGGCGCTGGAGCGCTTCGCCGCGGCGGCCTTCACCGACGCAACGGATTTCAGCGTCCAGGCGCGGAGGCTGTTGAAGACGGTTCAAGAATCGAAGAAAAAACAAATGACGCCGATGAAGGCGGGAGCAAACAGGTTGCCGCTGCTGACAAAGCTGGCGGACAACGGCTTCGGAGGCTTTGTCGGTGAAGGGTATGCCATCGACGTGCTTCCGAATCGCCTGCCGCCTGCGCCCTGGTGCAACATACTGGCCAACGAGGCCGGGGGGATGCTGCTGTCCGAGCGGGGCGGGGGCTTCTTCTGGCAGGGGAACAGTCGCTGCGGACGGTTGACGCCCTATGGCAACGACGCGCTATGGGAGGGCTGGGGGTTGACGCTGTGCCTGGTGGACGACGCCCGGGGTGAGGCGCTGCCCCTGCTGCCCGGGGACCGGCCCCTGACGGCATTCAGGGTTGTCCACAGTGCGGACTGCACGCACTATATGATGGAAACCGACCGCATCGGGGTGGAGGTGTGCCTGTCGATGCATTCCGATCGGGCCGAGGCACATATCGACGTGACCCTGGAAAACCGACGGCTGCGGGGAGAGGCGTTCAGACTGGCGGCGGGGGTGAATTGGCTGATAGGTACGGATGCCCGGGATGCCGTCGCCCTGAACTGCTGGCATGAGGACGGCATTTGCATGGCCACCGGCGCGATGGCGGGTGTTGCCTGGCTGGCCGCGTCGGATCCGCTGGCGGACGGCGACGGCGCTGCGCTGAGCGTGCCTCTCCGGTTGAAGCGGGGCCAAAAGCGCACCCTGCGCATCGCCCTGGGATGGTCGAGTGACATCGAAGCAGCCCGGCGGCGGTTATGGGAATGGCGGGGGCAGCCGGCGCCGCCGGCGGTGCAAACGTCCAGCAAACTCGTCATCGAGACCCCGGACGCTCCGCTGAATGCCCTGGCGAACGGCTTCCTGATTCACCAGGTCCGCGCTTCCAGGGTGCTGGGCCGCACGGGGCTGTACCAGCCCGGAGGGGCATGGGGCTTCCGGGATCAGCTCCAGGACATGCTGGCGCTGATCCACCACGAGCCGGAGCGGGTTCGGGCACACCTGCTGCGCTGCGCTGCCCATCAATTCGAGGCTGGAGATGTGATGCACTGGTGGCACGAGCCCAGTACCGGTGTGCGCACCCGCATCTCCGACGACATGCTGTTCCTGCCCTGGGCAGCGGCGGAATATGTGGAATACACCGGGGACAATGCCGTGCTGTCCGAGCACATTGCGTACCTGGAGGACGTGACAATTCCCGAAGGGCAGGCGGATGTCTATCGCGCCATGGTGCCGGGGAGGACGTTGGAATCCCTTCACGAGCACTGCATGCGCGCCTTCAAACGGGCTTGCCGGACAGGCGTCCATGGCCTGCTGCTGATGGGCGCGGGAGACTGGAACGACGGCATGGACCGCGTGGGCGCACAGGGAAGGGGAGAGAGCGTGTGGCTGACGCAGTTTGCCATCGCATGCGCCGACCGGTATCGCCGGGTCGCGCCGGTGGAGGAAGACCGGGTGTGGCTATGGCGCATGGGTGAGACGCTGCGCCAGGCGGTGGAAGCTCACGGCTGGGATGGCGGCTGGTATCTTCGGGCGTGGGATGACGACGGCACGGCTCTGGGCAGCGCGCGCTGCCGGGAATGCCGGATCGATGCAATCTCCCAGGCATGGGCTGTGCTGGCGGGGCTTGACCCTGCCCGCTGCCGTATGGCGACGGATGCTGCCTGGAACCTGCTGGTGGATCGGTCCGCGGGCATCATTCGCCTGCTGATGCCGCCCTTCGACGGAAAGGACTCTGACCCGGGGTACATCCGGGGATATCCGCCGGGGGTGCGTGAGAACGGGGGACAGTATACCCACGGGGCACTGTGGCTGCTGCTGGCGCTGATTCGGCAGGGCGACGCGGAGCGCGCCCACGCGGCGCTTCAGATGCTGCTGCCCCACAACCATGCCAACAGCGCTGAAGCGGTGTCGGTCTATCGGGTGGAGCCCTACGTGATGGCCGCGGATGTCTACGATCATCCGAACCTGAGGGGACGGGGTGGCTGGACCTGGTATACGGGCTCGGCGGGTTGGATGTACAACGCGATATTAGCCCTGCTGGGCTACGAACGCCGGGGCGACCGCGTGCGCCTGAACGCCCTGCTGGGCGATTGGCCCGCCGCGGCGGTTGTGGTGCAATTCGGACGAAGCCATTATCGGCTGGTCAGCGACAGGAAGGCGGAGCGCGTTACCCTTGACGGCAACAGTATAGAAGATGATTTCATAACCATGACCGACGACGGCCATGCACATGAGGTCATGTTCCCGGCGAGGTAAGTTCTGATATATCGAACCCCGGCTCGATATATCAGAATTCAGGGATTAGAGTGTGTTTCTAAAATGCCTGAAGCGCATTTGGCTGGAAACTCCGTTGCAGTTACGGCGTCTTTGCCTGCATTTCTGCGTTGATTTCCCTTG